>DAOOJC010000011.1:0-11654 GCA_035384905.1 Acetivibrio sp.
AAAACCAGCAATCTCAGAACATTATTCTTTGATTTTGACCGGTCGCTGACAACACCCCATAGCGGCTGTGCAAACAATCCCACAAACGAACCTAATGAAAGCAGCGTTCCAATGTTCGAATTGTCAAAACCCAGTTCGTCAAGGTAGACCGGCATGAATACGCTATAAACTGCAAAACCCATAAACATAAGTAGATAAAAAACAATGAAATAAAAGGGATAAGTTCTAAGACTTTTAAAACTATTCAATATGATTCTGCCCCTTATGTACCAGATTTAATTCACAGAAATATTTTCAATAATTATTATATACCCGGTGAAATTGATTGTAAACAGGGGCCCGGCATCAAATTCGATACATGGCCCCTTTTTTACTATCCGTCCATCAAAGCAACCTTCTTTTGCTCATCACATATAATTAACTTTCTTTTATTGTCTATTTTAGTGGCAAGTACGACCTTTCCATCCCATAGATCCACAACATGCTTTAAAGTCTCATATGCATAAGCCAACTCAATCTCCCTGCCGTCATAACGATGCTCCAAGACTAGTGTATTATCCTTTCTCACCCACTCCAACACATTTACTGCAGGTATACCGGAAAGCCCAACATTATTAGCTATTGTATCCCTAACCTTTTTCCAGCCCTCTTCATCGGAAACTTCCGTTATGACATAGTTGCTCCCAAGCTTCATATACTCAAAAAGATTCATTTCCTCACAAAGCTCTCTTGTCAGATACTTCCTAATAAACGACTGGTCCCTTTCAACTTCCCTGACCTCAAAGATTTTTTTCGGGTCATCGGCATACCTTTTTTTCAAGTCCTGGAATATTTTAAATCCCACATAGTAAGGATTGATCTGTCCCATCATCGGCCTTAAAACCTGGTTATGCCTTTTTAAAAACTCTATATGGAGTCCTTGTTCCAGTTCCAGTTTGTTTAATATGGTATAATGCCAAAAACTTGCCCATCCCTCATTCATTATTTTGGTTTCAATCTGAGGAAGAAAATACAAAGTTTCCTCTCTTACTATGTTTATTATATCCTTCTCCCAGTCCGAAAGCTTGGAGTATTCCATAATAAACATGAGCATATCTTCTTCCGGTTCAATGGGAATCTTCTTGAAATCCGGCGGAGGTTCCTCCTCCTTTGCTTTCGGTTCCAGTAAAGGATACTCGCTTCTTGGCCTTCTGTATCTTTCCAGAAGGGCCTCCTGCTTTTCCTTCTCTGTCAGCCTCTTCACTCCAATATTACGTGAAATCTGATATTTTATTGCGTGAGCAGCATTCAGTATCTTCTCAACCTTTGCATATCCTATCCCTGGATCCTGGATATACTCCCTTATCCTGTTAGCATGGTTCTTGAACATTTCCACCGTGTCTTTTGCCCTTGTCCCCAACTTAAAAAGCCTGTTGTTTTTAAAGAAATCATTATGTCCGTATACATGGGCAATGGTCAGTATCTGAAGAAGCAGTGTATTGTCCTTCATAAGATAAGCTATACACGGGTCGGAATTTATAACCATCTCATAGGGCAAACCGGTTAAATTATATTTATGAAGAGTTTTCGTTCTTTCATAATGTTTTCCGTAACTCCAATGAGGATAGTGGGACGGCATGCCTACATAGGTTTCATAGCCAATCATATCCTCATAGCTGCATATTTCAAACTCCTGTTCATAATAGTTAAGCCCCTCAGAACGTGCTATTTCTTCGATTTTTTCATTCCATTCCAATAATTCCTTCATACTGTATTCCGTCATATATCCACCTCCGAGGTCAGTTAATCATTCTTCTTCCAGGAGCTTTTTCAGTCCCGGCAGCACATCATCCTTTTTGCTCATCGTTATAATTGAAAAATTCTTTCTTTTAATATTTTTCTGGTATTCAGCCCTAATGGTGCTGCTTGAAGGATAATAGCCCGGTGTTATCTCTCCGTATCCGAACAAATTGCAAACATCACAATGCTTTTCTGCCAGCTCAATTGCCTTTTTGTTGTCCTCCACCCAGTTATCGCCGTCACTGCAATGAAAGGCATATATATTCCAACTGGCAGGGTTGTATCTTTGTTCAATTATTTCCAAGGCCTTTTCATATCCGCTGCTGATATAGGTTCCTCCCGATTCTCCTCTATGGAAGAACTCGTTTTCGTTCACTTCCTTGGCAGTTGTGGTATGTGCTACAAAAACCACATCAACATTGGAATATTTAAGTCTTATGAACTGATACAGCAAAAAGTAAAAGCTTCTGGCCAGGTACTTTTTGGTCTGGTCCATGGAACCGGATACATCCATAATGCAAATAACCACTGCATTAAAATCCTTTTTGTAGTCTTCTCTGACTCTTCTGTAGCGTAAATCATCCTCCATAAAAGGAAACCGCTTTTTCTCAATATCTTCTGTATCAGAAGGTTCCCGGTTTTCCTCCAACATCTCAGAATCTTCCGAAATCCTGTGATTTCGCAGATAACCTTGTTTTCTCTTAATCTTTTCAATAACAGATCTCTTTTTTGCAAGCCTGGGGGGTATACCCTTACGCTGGTAGCCGAGATTTTTGAAGCTCCTTATTGATTCCAGCTCCGCCAGCTTTTTTCTATCAATATCCGGAAGGTTCAAATCATCAAACAGATAATTGATCAGTTCCTCAATCGTAATCTCTGTCTCATAAATGTCTTCACCTTCCTGATTCCCTGCACTTCCGTCCCCTTTTTTCCCTGCCTTTTCCTGCCCTATTCTGTCTCCCCGCTTTTCACTTCCGTCACCGGAACCGGCTGAAGGGGAATTGTTTCCATATATAAACTGGTATTCCTTTATGCCCCTAATGGGTATTTTGATCTTTTTATCCTTACTCTGACCGATAATACTTTCCTCTGCAATAATGCTGCCTATGTTTTTCTTAATGGATTCTTCCACCAGCTCCTTATGCCGTCTTCTGTCTTCAGCCGCACGGTCCTTGCCGGTGTTGACATATTCCCTAAATATTGCCAAGACCAATCACCCCCTGCTATGTCTAAATTCCATGGCCCCACCTTGTTTACAAAAGGGGTTAATCCTTCCATAAATTATTTGCAGCATATTTCAAAATAACATTACAGCAGTTATCGCAGTATCCGTTTCTCTTCATTTCTTCCACCATGCTGTCAAATTTTTCGCTCTGCTCCTTGTCTCTGACCCTTGCCTGTGTAATAACCCTGCTCAGATCCTTGACCGATGCCATAAGCTTCTTCTCAATAGCTTCTTTTAAAGGCTCATAGCTTGTAAAGTCCAGCTTGCCGCCGTTTCTCAAAACGTAAAACATATATGCCGTAACATCCGCCCTAAATCCTGTCGCAGCGGTATCGGTAATCCCTATTTGTTCCTCAATGGACCTTAAAAACTTTTCATCGGCCTCAAGTTCTTCTCCCGTATTGCGGTCCTTGATTTTGGTCTTGTTTACAAAGGCCTCTGCGTGGTCAAGATAATTGTTGAAGAGACTTTCTGCCTGCTCTCTGTAACTATGGATGAAAGCTTTTGTAATCTCTTTTTCCAATATCTTATTGTACTCTTTTCTCACAGTGTCCTGAATAAACCTCAAGTACCTTTCCCTTTCTTCCTCACCGATAGCCAGTTCTTTTACTGCCTTAACCAGTGTTTCCAAAACCGAAATGGGATTGATACAGTTATGAACAGATTCTGACAATGCCGTATCCAAAGATTTCATTATAAACCTGGTGGAAATACCGGTCATACCCTCTCTCGGTGACTCTTCCCTCAGCTCAAAAATATCAATTTTCCTTGTCATTCCCTTTTCAATCACTTCTTCACCGTTATATATCTTAAGCTTGGTGATGGGGTCAACCTTGTTTGAGGGTGCAAGCCTTGTCAATATGGCAAACATGGACGCAATTTCAATGGTATGAGGTGCTATGTGGGCATCGAACTTACTCTTCTTCAGTATTTTTTCGTATATCTTAATCTCCTCGTTAAGCTCGAGACAATAGGGAACCTCTATCTTTACAATCCTGTCAAGTATGGCTTCATTGGTGTGGTCGGATTTAAACTTATTCCACTCTGCTTCATTGGAGTGTGCAAGTATAATTCCGTCAAAATAAATCATTGAGCCTTTACCCGGGGATGGAATCGACTTTTCCTGGGTTGCGGTAATCATTGTATGCAAATACTCCGTCTCGTTTTTAAATACCTCAATAAATTCGACAATACCGCGGTTTCCTACATTGAATGCACCGTTTAAGGACAATACCCTTGGGTCATCCTCGGAATACAAATCTATCTTTGAAATATCAACGCTTCCGATAAGAACCGAAGTATCCTGGTTGTTCGGATCTACCGGCGGAACTACCCCGATACCCTTCCGTGACCTTATGGAGAAGTCAACGGCTACCACCGGGAACCTTTCATATTCGCCATTAAACTCATTTTTCAGTCTATAGCGGCATACTGGGCACAAGTCCCCTTCTATACGAACATTTAACACATCCTCAAATTCTTTTCTCAAGTGTTTCGGAACAAGATGCAAAGGTTCTTCCCTCATAGGACACCCCTGCAGTGCATAAATCGGCGGGCTCATCTCAAGAGCACGTTTCAAGGCTTCCATTAATGATGACTTACCGGCACCAACCGGTCCGACCAAATAGAGCACCTGCCTTGCTTCTTCTCCTGCCATTGCAGCCGAATGAGAATACCTGACTATTTTCATTATCGTTTTATCAATGCCAAAAAATTCCTCGTCAAAAAACTTGTATTTTTTTATTACATCATTTCCATATATCCTTCTGAGCCTTGGATTCTCATCTGTTTCAATTACTTTAACTCCCGGTTCTGTAATGAGTTTATACATCCTTTGATGAGCAAGCATCGAAACCTCAGGATCTTCTTTTACAATATCAAGGTAGTCAAGAAAGGTACCCTCGAACTTTTTTCTCTTTTTTTCCTCTCTATCCTTGCGAATAATGCTTGATAAATCTCGTTTTTCCATGCTTATTCCCCCTTTTCTTTGAATATCCTTTGATTTTTGCAGTATTCCCGGTTTATAGCCCAACATAACCATTATATTGCTTTATAAATAAGAAGTTGATTAATATAGCCCTTTAGATATATATATCCATTGTATACTTTCAATTAACATATATAAGAATATAAATTTTTCCGTGGTCTCTACTTTGAAGTAAGTATCATACTTTCATGTATATTACCCAGGTGAAAATAAAATACTCAGGATTAACCGGGATACAAAACCGATATTGACCATGCATAAACTGTCCTGCATGCAGTCTTCTGTAAGATATTATCTGCAACAGGTTTCCAAGGAACAAGATACACTAATTTTCCAATGCAAAAAAAGTAAGCCATGTGTTTTTAAAGAATTGCTACAGTTTTATTATAACATATCAGTATGTAAATAGCCATATTATTTATTTAGCGAATTCTGTCAGGGTGCAAATTACCTGATGAAGAAAAATTCGAGAAAAAACCTGTTATATTTTTCTTAATTTTTTTATAAAGTTTAATGATATAATAGTATATGGTATGAATCCGATTTGTCTGATCTTAACAAGGTTTTATCCACGTTAATCAACATTTTCAAGGAGGTATGTTATGAGAGCTTTTTATTTGGCAGCTAAAAAATTCATTCTTTGTATAACATCCTTCCTCGCCGGGATTTTCCTCTTTATAGGAACAATATCCCTAAGTCTTAGTACAACCGTTATGGATTCGGATTTTCATGGAAAATTATTTGAAAAAAACAATATTTATACCGAGGTTCACAATGAGGTAAATGATCTATTACATAGCATATTTACCGATTATAACAATTCGCCGCAGCTTAATGAACAACAACAAGAAATATTTTACGTTCTTCAAGAATCTATATCGCCGAAAATGGTAAGAACCAATCTCGATTCCATAAGAGAAGGCCTTTTTAAGTACTTCAGGGGTGATATAAACTTCTTGCCCGATATTAGGCTTGATACAGATTCGTTGCCTCAAGATGACACTCCACAGGACGTTTCGGCTAAAAAAGGGGTTAGTTCCCTGGAAACATCCGATCCCGACCAGGTTTTGAGCAAAATAAAAAGAGTAAGTCTCAGTGCCATACTAAGGTCAATTAATCGAAGCGATATTCTTGACCGGCTCCTTTCGGTAAAATTGCTTTATTTCGTTATGGATTATATTCCCAAAATATCCGTACTGGTTGTTGCTGTTCTGTTTATTCTTTCCCTTCTTCTTTGTAAGAAGTCAAAAGAAATGGTTAAATGGTTATTTGGATTACTGATTACAAGCAGTTTTTTTAACCTTATAGACGCTATTGCCGGTTTCGTACTTTGCTACAAAATCATTCCCGAAAATATCAATACATTAACAATGCTCATACCTTTAAAATCCGAAGTAATCTTATCCTACCTTCAGGATTGTATTCTCCCCATATCCCTCTATAGTATGGCACTGAGCATACTTATTATTCTAATATCCTTTGCCGTGTTATCTTCAAGCCGCATTGTCAATAAGGTATCGCTTAGCAATATTTTCCGTATAAAAATACCCGAAAAATACCTGAGAATAATTGAATATTCAACCCTTGCCGTATTGTTTGTTTTATTTGCCGGACTTCTTTCTTTCGAGGTGTATTCTTTCAAGAAGGAGTTTATCTCAAAGAATTTTACAAACGTTATATCAAAACTAACCAATGCAAATGCGTACACGGAAGTAGTTTCTGCAAAGGATGACACAATATATACACTTCAGATAAAACTCGTTAACACAAAAGACAACTCACCGGTACCCGGTATCCAAATAAATGTCAGCGGCAAAACAGAAATTCCCGAAAAGTATCACAATTTAACCGATATAACCGACGAAACAGGTTCGGTAAAATTCACCTTGGGCAAGGGAACCTTCAGGCTGGAATTCTCTTCATACCGTAAACCGCCCGAATACGTGCTGCCGTCACCCTTTTTATTCGATTTGCAATCTGTAGGTACCACTATTGTTACCGTTAATCTGGACGAATGCAAAGAAACTGGAGAAAAAACAGGAATCACGGAAATTGAATTTCTGAACGAAGACAACCTGCCGGTTGAAAAAATAGAACTCTATGTTGATAATACAAATCAACCTGCAGAAAATGAGGAACCTTCTTTTGAAGAAAGCGGTGAATCTTCAAGAATCCCTGACAAATACTACTCCATAACAAACGAAGAAGGCATAGCCGTGCTAAAACTTCCTGAAGGTTTTTATAATGTAACGATTTCACCGGATAAATTTCCCAAAGACTACATAATTCCCGAGTCCTTGGCAGTTAACTGTTCTGCCGACATTACTGCAAGGTACACAATACGCCTTGTAAGAAAGCAAACGGAGACACCGTCTCCACAGAATTGAACCAATATTCTAAAAAATAAAGGGACTGCCGCAACTCCACAGTCCCTTTTACACAATACTAATTTTCCCAGCAATATATTATAAGTACATAATAGTGCGGTTATATCCGTGTCATAATAATTACAAGTCAGTTTCGATTCTTAAAATGCTCAGAATCTGCACCTCATAACACAAACCCTCTTATTGCCTATATCTTGCCAGTATTCAAGATATTCTCCATCCTGCTTGAAATTTTCAAAGGAATATCCTTTAGACTTAACATACTCCACAATATCTTCTGAAAAAAGAACATCCATTGCCCTTTCGCTTAAGTCGGGCATCTTCTTCAATGTAAACTCGTCAAACAGGTTTTTAAGATCGTCAAAAAGAAGTACGGTATATTCGGTGTCCTTATAGATAACATATCCCTTACGTATTGCAACAATGTTTTCTATACCGATTTTCCTTTCAACCAACAGTAGATTGTTCAGTCTTTTCTCCAGATACAACATTTTGCAATTATCAAGGTATTTGAGCAACTGTTTTTCATTAAATTTCTTCACATTATTCAGTTTTATATTCAAGAAATCAGGGACATCGTTTTTAAACAAAACTAAAGTCGCCTCATCCTTGTCGCGGTACCATATTTCGTCTTCAGCCATAAATATGATATCGCCGGTTAAAGATTTCTCGTTAAACACAGGAAACAGATAGGGAATATCATTGAAAAACTTAACAAGTCTTATAAGAACTTTGTTAGCCTCTTTAACCGTAATTGTACACGGATCTCCCCATATATCCCTGTCAACAATAACCGTTCTGCCTGCATCGGTCATGTAGATATAGGTCTTCTTGTCCGACTTCTTCAAATCCTTTCTGGAAACATCAAGAAGTCTTTCAAGATTTCTGATCTTATCTCTTTTAAGTGAGTGTATAAAGTCCACAGCTCTTTTTGACTTATCATGAAGATTATCCACTAAGCTGTCTTTTAAATCCGACAAAATTTCTTTGCCTTGATTTACAGGAACCTTAGATGCTATTAAATCAAATAAACCTTTTGCACTTTCACTACCTGCCGTGCTCAATACTTCCTTTTTATTATCCAAGAACACCACCCCTTTTTATACGAACGAGAAATAAAGAAGGTAAGAATAGACAATATTGCGAAGACTAATACATTTTTTATTATTATTGTTATGCAGAATATATAAAATATATTATCAATATTATTATACCTTATAACACTGAATATGCCAATACCTAAAACCCATAAAATATAACAAATAATTATATTTTGAAAAATGCCAAACAATCTGATACATTTAATATCTTAATAATTAATAATATATGTTAATATCCCTGCACTAATGTCTTTATTTTATGATCCTTGGATTTTTATGGCAATATCCGGAGCTTTTACTCGCCATATATTGGGGTATTCAATACTAATTTATAATTAAAATTGAAGGTAATAAAAAGGCTTTCTTCCCCTAAACATTTCTGCTAGAATAGTAGATGGTAAAATTGACAATCTTTATTATGAAATGGGGGAAGTAACAAAATGATTTTAAGAAAAACAGCATTTACAATCATACTTACCACAGCACTGCTTTTATCTTTTTCCGCTTGCCAGTCAGGCAGTACACAGAACAATGCCGCACCCACGGATAACGGTAGTTCCTCCGAATCAGCCTCAAATTTAGATACCACTTTATCACAGGAGAATAGCAGCAGCAATAACAACCTTGCAAATGAAGCGAATTCAACAGACTATATAGAAAAGCTTAAATCGGAAGGGGCCAATGAAAAAGAAATTGAATCGGCAGAATTGTATGTAAAACGGGTAATGCTTCAGCTTAATGAGATACAGACATTCAGCAACAATTCCGGTTTTCATCTGTCCGCAGCCGACCCCGGTTTATACAATCAGGATAGGGATGATTCATTAAAATATTTAGAGCTTTCTTCTAAAATTGATGAGAAAAAAGCCGTATACTATATTCTTAAATTAATGGACGGTTTTGGCAGCATGGATAAAGCATTTGACGAATACTTAATTTCACTGCAACTGGATATAGATTTAGATATGTATATAACCGATAAGAACTCCTATGGCCGGCTACGTTCAGAAAAGCTCTCGGGGATAATTGAAGAGGATTTGATTACCGCAGAAAAGATTGATGAAAAGGCTTTCGAAAGCCTTCAAAAGCTTAACGATGCAAATAAAAACAATTATCCCAATACGGGGAATGAAATCTATGACCCCTTTGATAATTCGGTACCGAACGTAATCAATCCTCAGCCGAATATACCTCAAGTTGACGTTCCCCGCCCGATTAATCCGGCAGAGGAAATAAATAAAAAGCTTTCTCCATATAATTAAAACAACATAATTAATTTGAAAAAACCCGTTTTCTTTGCGGGTTATTTTTATCTTTTCTAATCATTTCATAGAAATCCAGTATCAAAAGGGTATGAATTCGAAAACTCGTAGAGCTTCGAAATTCTATATTGGAGGCCAAGCATTTTCTGCTTTGCCTCCAATTGATTTTCTACCAGACCGATAGGGTCAAATTAATTCTCTAAGAAACTAATCTCCCCATCCGTTTCTTAGTCAAGAGTCACTTCATTACCTACGTTATAGCAATACCCTGAGTGGATGGCAACAGGACCTGCACTATCTTGTGCCCAAATAGTTATAACCCCGTTAACTTTTTCGATGTTACCATTTGTGATACACCCCTTTGAACCATACTGCCTTGAATCATAGGACAAATTACCTTTACTGTCAACACGTATAATTTCTATGGAATAAGGTCCATATTTTCTTGACAAATAAATTTGCACATATTTATTTGGTGTAAATCCTGAACCTGTTATCACAACATGAGTACCAAATTGAACCGGGTAATATGTTACAATCAGTTTTGTCCCGTTCGTCGACTGGCTTCCCTTTGCTGCAGACATCATAGGCCATATATATACAGAACCATCCTTATTCTTTTTCCAGTAAATTGCTCCATTCTCAAAACGACTTGCTTGTTTACCATTTATTTTGTATTCATCACTGGTTGGAAAACCTAATTGGCTTGTCTCCCACCCATTCCACGACCAGAAACTCCTGATATAACCATGAACTTCATAGGCTTTGTCTGCACCTTTCTTCCAGTAAATAGAACCTCCCTCAAAATGGTTATATCTCCCGTCTTTTCTGGGTGTTTCAAGTTCATCTGTTAAAGGGAAACCCAGAAAACTATTTTCCCAGCCTAAACTGGCCCACTTATTCCGTATCAGACCATATACCATGTATGCCTCATAAACGTTGTTTTTTCTATAGATGGAGCCTCCTTCAAAGTGATTGTAAACGCCAAGTTTATTGGGTGTTTGAGCTGTGTTTGTTACAGCATTACCCAGAAAACCTTTTGCACCGCCATTTGCTTGCCATTTCAAATAGATATAGGTATCAGTTATATACGCCGCAAAACATGTTATAGAAATTAGTGAAAAAACTAAAGCAAATATTAATGGTGTACTCAAAAGTTTCATTTTTCTAGTGGTCATAATAAACTCCTCCTTATAATTTATCACTTGATTTTTACTATCTGAAAAAACAAGAAGCATAAATTGGGAATATTCCACCTTGTCGACGCGTCTTTTATATACTCATAATATATAAAAAAGTTAAATCTGATAAGTATTAAATTTTTTAGTACCTTTGTATTAAAAACATAAAAAGTATGGTAAAATATTGCTTAACAATAATAAAAAAAAACAATACTACTTACTTTATTTGATGAGGTTAGCGAATGACGTTTTCAATTATGCTTTTTTCAGTTACAATTGGCATCATAATCCTTATATCGGATCCTAAGACAGACTGGGTCAGGTGGCTTTCTGTTATTCTGTTTCTTGCCGGTCTTGCTTCCTTTGCCAATGAATTGGAAGACCTTGTAATCCCATTTCTAAAACATACCTTTCTTACTTCTGAGAAGACGGATACGAGTATTTTAACTATTAACGCCTTCCTTACTCAAATGTCAGAACATTTAATAGCTTTTTGCTTCATTATGTTCAGTATTAGCTATTCTGCTTTGTTTAAAACAAAAACAAAAAACATATTAGGATGCATATTTTTTGCTATTACTCTTATCTCATTTGTATATTTACCTGTTATGACAAATGAGCAACGGAGGGAAACAGGTACCTATTGTCATTATTACAAGGTTTTATCAAGCTGGTCCATTCCTTTGGTACTGTTCGGTGTTTCCATAATACTCATCGCTTATATAAAAGAAAA
>DAOOJC010000012.1:0-11645 GCA_035384905.1 Acetivibrio sp.
ACCGGAAGTATCATTGGCCGATGTTCTGCGGGACGAATCGATTAGAACCCTTATCGCATCACCTTTAGGCTCAAATCCCGATAACTCCGTGCTTCCTCCCGGAAACGAGTCATGTTCGGTTTTTAATCTGCACAGATATTTGCCGTTTTTTTGTTCAAGGTATATCTCCACCTTCTCATCAAAACGGTTGTCTCCGTAAACAATCGGAATCTTGAACTCATCTCTTTTAATACTTATGCTTTTTCCCACCAGTGTCACCGTCGGCGGTGACATATTCTCACCGTAGTGCATGACTCTCATGGTAAAGTCATATTCATCAACTTCCGATTCCGAACTGTCATTTACCTGCTTTTCATCATTGTCATCCTTTGCGGCAATCTGTTCTTTATAGCCCTCATAAGGTATGAATATGTCATTCTTGTCTGCCGAATTCATAGGTTCCCATGATATATCCAGCAATTTATTTTTGCTCACGGCACCCCTTTCCATAATTCCGTATAAATTGAGTACCATGCTCACTGAAAGCTGTTCGCCGCCGGCACTTTCTATTGTGATCGACTCAAAACTCACTTTATTCTTTAATGTTTCTATTGTTCTTATAAAATCCTTTAAATTGGTATTGTTTCCTTTGGCATTAACACTAACTTCCAATTTATAACCTTTTCCGTCACGAATACCTTTTATCTCATTTTGTCCGTTTTCTTCAAAACCGCCTAAATCTATTCCCATTTCTGCCATGAACCCCTTTATTTTAGGGCTGTTTACCGATACACTCAACGAATTATTATTAGTTTTGGAAGAACCCTCCCCGTCTTTTTTTCCATATGAAACCTCCGTAATACCCGAAAAGGTCAAGCTGTCAATTTCCAACCCTGACCTTTCAGAAATCTCCTTTAAAATCATCAATACCTCGTCATGGTTTAACTGAGGAGGAAACACACTTCTAAGCACGGAAAGCTTCTGCTTTAATATCTTTATTTCACTGTCCATATTTTCCACTTTAAGCCTTGCGTCATCATAAGCCGCACTCAGGTCATAATACACCTCAATGTTCCTTTTAATTTCCTTTATATCTTTTTTCTGTTTTGTATAGATAAAACCGTAATACAGTGCAAATACCACAAGCACTCCAAGAATTACGAATATTTTTTTATCTTTTGCAACAGGCTTCATTTTCTCACTTCCCGGAGTTAATAATCAGGTTTATTTCAAAATCATAGCTTTCCACCTGTAAATCTTTTACACCGTTTGACGAGCCAGTGTCATAAGTCCCAGAAGTCGAAACATTGGTCACCTTCCTGTTAACTGTTGTTAGTTCAACGCTGTCGAACACACTGCTGTTCCTTAAATGACTGATAAAAGAAGCCAATTCATTTTCAGAAGCGGATACACCTCTTAAAATCACATTTGTACCCGTACTTGTATTATTTACAGACAGATTCATTGTAAAAAGCTTTTCAGGCATATACTTTTCGATGGTCTCTATCAGGGAAGTTATACTAAATCCCATTGACATCAATGCTTTGGCTTCATCTTCCCTTTGCATATAAACATTCTGTAATTGGGAAAACTCCCTTTCAATTTCAACATAATTGACCGATTCCTTTATTTGTTTGTCAAGAATACTAAATTTGCGTCGGAGATTGTATCCGGTCAACAAAGGTTCGGTCACAAAGACAGCAAGCATTGAAGCAAGAAAGACTCCTGCAATGCTGTACAAAAATACCTTCTTTTTCCTTCTATTTTTTAATAAATATTCCTTAGGAACAAGATTCAAATCCTTCAAAGCAAGTCCCCACCTTAAGTCATTCAAGACTTGTAATATCAAACTTTCTCCTGAAACTTCCCCGAAGTTTGACTGTGTCGCTTCTGTTGTATTTAACCGAAACCTCAATGATAATTATGCTGCTGTCATAGTCCGCTTGTCTTGTTTCTTCAATTGCAAAATCCGTTACTTCGGGAGAATCAACTTCAGCGAACAGTTCAATACCGTTTCTGAACAAGCACTTTTGCTCAGGAGAATAGGTATATACAATTTCCTCTCCCGGAAAATGGGTTGAATCCTTAATTGTCAACGTATTTGAATCGTTATCGGCAACCGTATGCTCATTTTCATACATTCTCAGATCAGTTATAATCATTTCAATTATTTCCCTTGCCTTCTCCTGTGCCGTCATCTCTTCGTTTTCAATAAAGTAATTTCTGTATCCCGTATAAAACGCAAGGGAAACCGGTACAATTATTATCCCCAGAATAATAATTGCAGCCATCATCTCAGCCAATGTGAATCCCTTATTTCCCAACCGCGGCATAAAAACCTTTCCCTTCAAAATATTATCCCGGGCTGCATTCGAATTCCTGTACGTCAGTCAGAATAACACGTTAAATTTATAATTAACCTCTTAAAAGTCCGCCGATAATACCGGCCAGATAAAGGTAGTCTTCAATGAATTCCTCCTGCTTTTTTCGACCTTTGTATACAATGTTGTCAAAAGGTAAAAGTTTTTCAACAGGCATACCAAAGTATGAACTGAGAAATGTATCCATTCCGAAAAGCCTGCTTCCGCCGCCGCATATAAAAATTTTATCCAGGCTGTTGCCGGTTTTTCTTGAATTGTAAAATTCAAAGAACCTGTTAACGTTATTCATTATATTGCTCACGGCGGGCTTTATTATATTGCTCATCATCAAAGCCTCATCAGATTCGTCAAGGGTGTCATTCTCATCAATTAACCTGCCCGACTTTATTTTCAAATCCTCAGCTTTTCTAAAATCCACGTTGAAGCTGTTTGCAATGAGTTCATCTATATCCATGCTTCCGTTTAACAATATCCTGCTGAACTTAAGCTTTCCTGCCGAAAAAATATGAACTTCCGTCGCCCTGGACCCGATATCCAAAACTGCAAATTCATCAGGAAGCTCCTTGTTCCCAAACCTCCTGTCAAGGTAATCCATCCCGAAGAAAAGCTTAAAAAAGTTGTTGGCAGGTATATCTATGGCTTCGATCTCCATATCAATTTTTTTATGAATTTGCATGTACCGGTCAATCTGCTCCTTCGGAACTGCAACAAGCAAAACCCTGAAAAAGACTCCTTCATCATTTTCTATCTCTTCCTGAACCTTAAAGTCCAATATATAATCTTCCAAAAGAACGGGAAAATGCTGTTGTGCCTCGAACTCAAGTATTTTTTCAATTTCTTCGTCAGTGGATTTAGGTATTTGAATATCTCTGGTTATGATACCGGTGCCGGTTATTCCAAGCACCAATCTTTTTCCTTTAATTCTGTTTTTCTTCAATACACCCTTGATTACGTTAACAATAACATCAAGGTTAATAATTTTTCCGTCCTGAATGCTGCCCTCAGGGGTATCGACAATATCATATTCGTATACAACAATTTTATCTTTTTCCATTCCGCCATGAACAATCTTGATTTTACTGCTTCCCATATCTATGACAATATATTTCTTCATTAGCATGGATACTCACTTCCATAATATAAAATGGGTAAAAGCCCTGCCTTCAGATAAACCAAACATATAACAATGCCTGACTGCTCTATGGAATGGCACTTTAATCATTCATTTCTCATGTCTTGGATTTCTTTTGACCAATACCGCTGCCTTTGTTACAGCAGAAATAACGTCAACTTCAAATTGCTGCTTTAATGAATTGACTTTTGAGTAAAGTTCACCCTTCTCACTTACTATGTATTTGGGAGGTAAATCATTTAGGGCAATCGCAGCTATATCCATCATGCATTTCTCACAGGTGCACACATTGATTTCTCCAATAATTTCCTTTATCATGGAAAAAACTACCTCTTCCATATAGTTCTTTACCTGTATCACTTTACTTACCTCCACCATTATTACCGTATGGTAATTAATAACCAGGTTAAACCCCATAATATATATCGGTAATAAGAAAATTATATATTAGACTTTTGCATAATACGCCCGAATTATTCACCTTGGCTCGGATTTAATATATGTTCAATGTTCCCAAATACCAATTAAGGACATCCCAGCCAAACAGATATGTTACAAAGGTCCCGAGAACAATAAACGGACCGAAGGCAAAGGTTGACCTTCTCTTGTTTTTATTTAAAATCAACAATATAAAGCCTAAAACACCGCCAAATAAAAATGATGCCAATAATGCCATACCCGTCATCTTCCATCCGAGAAAAATGCCAATGGGTGCAAATATCTTAATATCTCCGCCGCCCATTGCTTCATCTGTCTTATAAACCGCATTTCCCACAACCCCAATAAGCAACAAAATACCAAATCCAATAACGCCTCCCAAAAGGGGATTCCACCAATTCCGGTCTCCATAGAATGCAACCGGCCTGAAAAAATTGTATATAAACAGTATACCTCCGCCAATCAGCCCTGCTATGACAAGACCGTCAGGTATTATCATGTGATCAATGTCAATGAAGAATACAACAATAAGTATGGACATAAGATACGCCGATGCCAAAAAATCAACCGTAAGACCGAATTTATGAAATAGAAGCACAAAAGTCAGGGACGTCAGGAGCTCAACAATTGCATACCTGGGAGATATTTTATCTCCACAATGCCTGCACTTTCCCCGCAAGAAGACAAAGCTTAAAACAGGAATCAAATCTATAGCGGTAAGTCTGTGCCCGCATTTCATGCAGTGGGAAGGAGTGGTAATAACAGTCTCGTTTTTCGGTATTCTGTAAATACATACATTAAGAAACGATCCCACCAGTAACCCGAGGATACCGAACAGGATGTAGTAAAACGGCATCATTTCCTGACTAAACATGCTCAAGCTCATCATAAGGCTCATAATATTCCTCTTTCTCATATGTTTTTTATATAATTATACATTATAAGAATAGTCTTTTAAAGTGTTTTTTAATTTTGAGGGGTGCATGTAACAATTAGCACCCTGTTATAAATATGTAAGTACAGGGCCGGTGGCGAAACCCTGTACCTTTTATTTCGGCATTTATCAAGTAAAATGATTAACAGTGAGGGAATCCGGATACCATAAAGTATTCATTTAATAGTTAATTCTCGAGTATCAAATATCCCTCTGTCTCAGTAAAATCTTTCTCAGCAGTGACTTTCGCAGTTGCTTTGTCCAAAACAAAACTATAGCCGTCACGCTGGCATTCCGGAATCGGATTAATTTCTTTTAATATTTCAGATATAATAGTGGCATCGTCAGTGGAAATTTCTCCGGAATCCCGTTGAATAGTTCCTTTTGTCATGAGTCTTGCAATTGCATTCTCCAGAGTTTTTGCATTGGACAGGTCAGCACTTTCTTTGGCATCATCAATATAACCGATAACGGTTGGCACGGCAACAGCAACAAGTATTCCGAGAATAGCTACAACGACAATCAATTCGGTAAGTGTAAATCCACCTTTGTTTCTTAGTTTTTTGTTTAATAGTTTTAACATAAAAACCCTCCTTAATTGGATTACCTGAGACCTTTATACATAGAAAACACAGGCAGTATCATAGCGATTACGATACCTCCTACCATAAGTGCAATTACAACTATCATAAGTGGCTCGAGCATTGTAACCATCTTGCTGATTGATGCATCCAACTCATCATCGTAGAAATCCGCCACCTTTTCTACAATGGAATCAAGAGAACCTGCTTCCTCTCCAATGCTAATCATATGATTTACCATCAGGGGGAAGATCCCAATTCCCTCAAGAGGCTCTGCCAAACCGGAACCTCTCTTTATATCTTCTTTTACTTTTTCCAATGCCTTTGATACAATTACATTACCTAGAACATTTTCCACCACCTCCAATGACTGAATAAGAGGTACACCGGTTCTGAGCAGCAAACCGAGCGAGCGGCTGAACCTGGAAGCAATTAACTTTCGGGTGTTTTTCCCGATAACAGGTAATTTTAATGAAATCCAGCTGATAAAATATCGTCCTTTGTCTGATTTCTTGAATTTCCTAAAAGAATAAACCGATGCGGGTATTATAATTGCAAGGCTTGCCAAAAACCACGGGTTTTTAAACAAATTGCTTATCCAAAGAAGAATTCTTGTAGGCAACGGCAGTTGACCGCCGATATTTTTGAACATGGCCACAAAATTCGGCACAATAAACGTCATCATAAACGCGATGACCACAATTGCAATTACACTTAAAACCTTGGGATACACCATAGCGGTTTTAATTTTCTGCTTAACGCGGTTTTCCTTCTCAATATATACTGAAAGCCTGTCAAGAACCGTATCAAGGCTACCGCTGATTTCTCCGATTTCTATCATGCTGATTACAATGGCAGGAAATGCATCTTTGTCTTGCTTCATTGAATCGGACAAAGACACTCCTTTCTGAACATCTTCATACATCCTTGTAAGGATTTTTGCCAAATGAGCATTTTCCGTTTGCTTTCTCAACAGATCCAGGCTTCCAATAATAGTAACCCCTGAATTTATCATGGTATAAAACTGCTTGCAGAAAAGAGAGATGTCACCGAGAGCAATTGCCCGGTTTTTTTTCAGCTTTATCTCCCTGTCAAGGACACTTACTTCACTAATTTCCATAGGTAAAAGACCGCGGCTTCTCAACAGGTCTACTACCGTATCCCTATCAACTGCATCAAGCTTTCCGGCCGCAGTTTCCCCTGATGCCGTTTTTGCCTTATAGCTGTAAACAGCCACATCTTTCCCCTCCCTGCAGTTTCAATAACGGTCACGATAACAAAGTATCAACTTCCCAGCAATCTTTTAACGTTTTCGTAAGAAGAGGCATAAGCTAAAGCATCCTCATACCTTATCATACCCTTCTTATACAGGTCCACAAGACTTGAATCCATTGTTATCATTCCGAATTTGGCACCGGTTTGAATCAAAGAATCGATTTGATGTGTCTTGCCCTCCCGTATAAGATTCTTTACTGCAGGTGTTGCAATCATTACTTCTACAGCTGCAACACGTCCCGGAACATCCTGTCTTCTAAGCAACTGCTGCGATATTACTCCCTGGAGCGTAACCGATAACTGGACTCTCACCTGCTGTTGTTTATAAGGCTCAAAAACGTCAATAATTCTGTCAATTGTACTTGCCGCACCGACGGTATGAAGAGTGGATAAAACAAGATGTCCTGTTTCAGCTGCCGTTATGGCAATGGATATTGTGTCAATATCCCTCATCTCACCCACCAGTATAACATCAGGATCCTCTCTCAGTGCAGCTTTTAAAGCTTTTGCATAAGATACAGCATCATTTCCTATTTCCCTCTGGTTCACTATTGATTTTTTATGCCTATGCAAGTATTCAATCGGATCTTCTAACGTAAGTATGTGGCACTCACGTTCTTCATTTATTTGATCTATCATAGAGGCTAAAGTGGTGGATTTCCCCGATCCCGTCGGACCTGTAACCAGAATAAGCCCTTTGGTTTTTCTGGAAAGCTCCGATACAATGTCGGGAAGTCCCAACTCCTTTATTGAAATGACTGACGAATTCACAAGCCTGATTGCAGCTCCGAAAGCACCTCTCTGCTTAAAGGCATTTACCCTGAATCGCCCAATCCCCGACAGTGAAAAAGAAAAATCCACCTGGCCGCTTTTCAGCAATTCTTTCATCTGTGCCTCATTCACAATCTGCTTGACAAATTCTTCAGTATTATCAAATGTCAAAGCCTCCTCACCAAGCTTAACCAGCTTTCCATTCTTTCTTATCGTCGGCGGTGCTCCAACGGTTATATGAAGATCTGACCCCCCTTGTTCCGATACTGAACGGAATAACTCTTTAGCATTCATATGTTTTCCTCCTAAACGAGAGTATTAAGTGTTGGAATATGATACCCTTACCATCTCTTCCACTGTCGTAATGCCTTTCAAAACAAGTATTTTGGCGTTTTCCTTGAGAGTCTTCATCCCGTTTGCAATGGAACACTCTCTTAATTCATCTTCCAAACAGCGTCTGTTAATCAATTCTTTGTGTTTTTTACCGATGGACATCACCTCATAAACACCGATTCTTCCTCTATATCCTGTACCGTTACACATAGCACAACCGCTGCCGTAATAAATTTTTACGGGTTCCTTGAGCCCAAGCAAGGAGACTATATCATTATCGGCAACCCGTTCCCGCTTACAGTTGGGGCAGATTTTTCGTACAAGCCTCTGTGCAATAACTCCGATAAGCGAAGATGCCACCAAAAACGGCTCTATGCCCATGTCAATCAACCGCAGCACCGTACTGGGAGCATCATTTGTGTGCAATGTGCTGAGCACCAGATGTCCCGTGATTGCAGACCTTACTGCAATCTGTGCAGTTTCAAGGTCTCTGATTTCACCAATCATTATGACGTTAGGATCTTGCCTTAAAACAGACCTTAAACTGTTGGCAAAGTTTAAGCCAGTCTTATAGTTAATTTGAGAATGGTTTACTCCTTCAATAATGCATTCCACAGGGTCCTCAATGGTTATAATATTAATATCAGGCTTGTTAATCTCATTTAAAGCAGTATACAAAGTTGTAGTTTTTCCGCTTCCTGTAGGTCCTGTAACCAGTATCATTCCGTAAGGGTTTTTTAGAATGCCGTCAAACATTACCATGTCTTCATCGGTAAGCCCAAGTCTTTCTTTTTGGAGAATAAAAGCGTTTTTGTCAGAAATTCGAATAACTATTTTTTCTCCAAATACAATGGGAAAAACCGATACTCGAAGATCATATTCTTTGCCGTCAACCTTTACGGTAGCTCTTCCGTCCTGCGGATACCTTTTTTCCGTTATATCCATACCGGAAATAATCTTAACTCTTGTAGCGAGTGTATTCATGATAGCCGTTTCGATTCGCATTACTTCATGGAGCTGGCCGTCGGTTCTGAATCTTACTTTTATTTCATTTTCCGACGGTTCTATGTGTATATCGCTGGCCCTGTTTCTAACCGCCTGTTCAATCAGGGAATTTACGAGCTTAACCGCCGGTGCGTTATTTAAATCTTCACCCATCCTATCCGTTTTCCCCGGTTCAATTTTTGACAAGGACTCACTTTTCTTTTTAAATTCTTCAACTGCCTTCAGGGCATGCTGATTGCCAAAATATCTGTCTATGGCACGGGTTATGTCCTCAGACGAGGCAATAACCGGTTGAACTTCCAATCCCGTATATATCTCAATATCATCGATTGCTAACAAATTTAATGGGTCACTCATGGCAACAGTGAGCACACCGTCATGCTGAGCTATGGCGATAAGCTCATACCGTCTTGCAAGGTTTTCCGGGATCAACAAACACGCTGTCTGGTCAATACTATATTTCTGCAGCAAAACATGGGGAATACCCAGTTGAAACTCCAATACCTGAATGATGTCTTCCTGTGTAACAATGCCCTCAGATATTAACAACTCACCTAGTTTTTTCCCCGTAGTTTTCTGAAGCCTAAGGGAGTTGTCGAGTTGTTCCTTTGTAATAAGTCCGGATTCTATTAATAGGTCACCGAGTTTCTTCCTTATATGTTTTTCCATAAAAATCACCTGTCAATGCCGAAAAATACCACCTCTTAGTATACTTGCGAATAAAGATTTACCGTCCCTGCAAGAATCTATAATACAATTGTTCATTCTTTAAAAATAATATCGGCAAAAAAACATAATCTGTTAACAGATAAAAAATACTAAAGAACTTCAATTCCGATTTCATGATACGAATTTTAAAGGAATTGCTATGCCCTTAAGATTTTTTTAAAAGAATCATATATAAAACTAAGGTCTTCCTCTGAAAATTTCACACCTGTCCATATTTCATATGCACTAATTCCTTGATAGAAAAGCATTCCCAGTCCGTTTATCACCTTGGCACCCGCTTTTTCCGCATCCATAAGAAACTTCGTCTTGACGGGGTTGTAAATCACATCATATACTATCTGATTCTTGTTAAAACATTTTTTTGCCTTTATCGGTGTATTACCGACTTCGGGATACATCCCTGCGGAAGTGGTGTTAATAATAATATCACTTTCCTCAAAAGCCATCATAAATGTTTTATCGTTAAAGTTATAAACCTGTACAACCTCCCTGATGTTTTCATTTACCACGTCTGCAAGCTCAACAGCCTTCAAAGTTGTACGGTTCACAAGACTTATTTTTTCTGCCCCTTCCTTTGCCAATTTAACGGCAATTGAACGGGCTACACCTCCGGCTCCTATAAGCACAACCTTTTTCCCGCCGAGGCCCACACCGGCTTCCTCCCTAAAGGACCTTGCAAATCCTTCGGCATCGGTGTTGTAGCCAAAAAGCCGTCCGTCTATGTTTTTTACCGTATTTACGGCTCCCATCAGTATGGCATCTTTGGTGTTCTCATCGATATATTTCATTATTTCTCTTTTGTACGGAACAGTTACGTTAAAACCGATAAACTCCAGACGTTTTAATGCGTTTACAACTGTCCCGATATCCTGTTTTTCAACTTTAAGCGGTACATATACAATGTCATGACCTAAAATAGAGCTCAATGTATTATGAAGCTGCGGTGATATGGAATGCTCAACCGGATTGCCCATAAGCCCTAATAATTTTGTCTTACCCGTTACCCTAACATCGATCTCCATAATAATTCCTCTTCTCCATCTATTTTACCTGAAACGAAGACTCTTGCCCCTGTTGAGATTGAGTATATCAACAATATGTCTTATACTATATAAAAATCTCACTTTCTGCTTTTTTGAAGGGTCCTATAATATCTTGCAAGAACAATGCCTTCGAAAGCCCTCCTGATCCTGACACCTATAAACTCTCTTCTGTCAATTGGCTGTACCAGTATGGTAAACATATTAAGTCTGTTTCCCCCATATATATCGGTAAAAATCTGGTCTCCAATTACGGCTGTTTCCGATGGCTTTGTTCCCATTAGTTCCATAGCCTTCAAAAAAGATTTTCTTCCCGGCTTTGAAGCCCTGTGAATAGCATAAAGCTTTAATCTTTCATTGAATTTTACCACCCGCTTTTGGGATGCATTGGATACTATACAGGCCTTAAATCCCTTTTTCTTAATTTTCTCAATCCATTCCAATGCTTTCTCATCTGCCTCTTGTGCATGTTCCGGCACAAGGGTGTTGTCTATATCAAGAACACATCCCTTGATATTGTTCTTGATTAGGAAATCGAGGTCAATATCCTGTATCTTGTCTACTTTTAAATCCGGATAAAATTTTTCTAGCATTTTTACCTCCAGGTTATTTTCATATCTTTCTTATAGAACTATAATAGCAAATAATGTATCGGTATATCAATTAATAAATGATATTTGATATTATTATTTATTTTATCCTGCCATATGCAAATTCTTCGTGCTATAAAGCATGCATTGAACAAAATCAAATAAAAAATATGGAAATAAATGAGTTTCGCAAGTACAGGACATGTATAAAGATTAAATATTTTAGCTAAAAGTACTGGATTTTTAAATAAAAAAGTAGCATAATAGATAATAAGATTTTGTAGAATTGGATTTTTTGCATTCAACAGACCGTAAATCGAAGGGATTTGATTCCCATGAGATTTTAATTCCGAATACCCTCTACAAAGTATGATATCGGAATCATAAATATAACACTATTTTATTTTGAAAGGGGTTAAAATTATGTCATACCAGATAAGTATTCAAAAAACACAAA
>DAOOJC010000013.1:0-5173 GCA_035384905.1 Acetivibrio sp.
ATAATGCCGTGGCTTATGCTGCTGCTGAAGGCTTAATACAGGGATATGAAAACGGAACGTTCAAGCCAAGGGATAATATGAGCAGGCAGGATGCAGCGGTATTGGTTGCAAAACTGTTTGATGTCAGTTTTTTTGAAGGGGCACAAGATTATAAGTTTACCGATGAGGATACATTTCCTGAATATTCATATAAAAGCATAAAAAATCTTGCATCCCATGAAATAGTACAGGGATACCCTGACGGAACATTCAGGCCCACAAGGCTCATAACCAGGGCCGAAGCGGTCAGGATGCTCGATGTAGTGTTAAAGTATATTGAAGTTCCGGAGGAAACTATTCCGGTGGCACCACCTGAAACGGCGACTCCTACATATACGCCTGCAGCGACGCCGACAGCAATACCGACCTCAACACCCGATACAGGGAGCAATAAACCGGACCCCGGACCGGTTTCGACACCAAAGGCAACGGCTGCACCTACGGAGATACCTAGGATTCATAAAATTTATACTGATGATGAAGATTTTAATGAAGGAACCAAAATAAATCTGATAAATAAAGTGTCGGGCCAGCTTAAGCTCGATGATACTACAAACCCGTTCAACTTTATTTGGGTAGCGGTTTCAACAAAAGGTACTGTAGTTAAGATTGATACGGATACGGGCAAAGTTGTTGGGGAATACCGTACAGCTCCGCAAGGACAGCCTACAAACCCATCCCGTACTACAGTAGACCACAACGGAAATGTATGGGTGGCGAACCGTGACGGTAATAGCGTAGTAAGGATAGGACTTGCAGAGAACGGGCAGTGGATTGACAAGAATGGAAACGGAGTATGTGATACCTCAACAGGCTTGGGTGATATAAGGCCGTGGAGCAATGCCGGCGGTGCCGATACAAACGGAGGAGTTTCAACTGCTGAGGATGAGTGCATAATAAACTATGTAAAGGTAAGTTCATCGGGAACCAGGCATGTATCTGTAGATTCCAACAATGATGTATGGGTGAGCGGAACCGGAAACCGCATATTTAATTTGATTGACGGCGAAACCGGTGAAATAAAAAGAACGGAAGGCCCTGTAGGATATGGCGGATATGGCGGACTGATAGATAAAAACGGTGTTATATGGTCGGCAAGACCGTTCTTAAGGTGGGATACATCACTGCCATTAACAGGACCTAAAGGCGGCAATTGGTTAGGTCTTGACCATGACAGTTACGGTTTGGCAATTGACAGCCAGGGGAACGTTTGGAACGCATCCCATACGGAAAATCAAATCAGAAAATTTGCTCCCGACGGAACATTAATAGGGACCTATCAACACGGGTCTTATTATGCCCAGGGATGTGTTGTGGATAAAAACGATGATGTATGGGTAGCCCATTATTATGGCGGAGACAAAACCATAGGTCATATTAAGAATGACGGAACCTTTGTCGGGAATGTGGAGATTCCTTCAGGGGCTACAGGAGTAGCAGTGGATGCAAAGGGGAATATATGGGCAATATGTTATAATACCAGAAACGTAGTAAGGATAAATCCCAATGCCGGACCGATAGGTGAGGACGGCAAAACTCCCGTTGGAGAAGTAGACTTTGTTTCTGAGGATTTGGGAGGCAATTTATACAATTACAGTGATATGACCGGAAGTACCCTTACCGGGGCACCGAAGGTGGGAACCTGGTCTACGGTTTTCGACAGTAAGCAGGAAGGAACCGAATGGGGTGTTATTGACTGGAACGGAAGAGTGTACAATGACGGGAAAATTGAGGTATATGTTTCAAGCAGTGAAGATAACGTAACCTTCAGTAGTCCTGTTCAGGTAGACAATGGTAGCAGCTTTGAATTACCGGCAGGACAATACATAAAAATCGAAGTAAGGTTTACCCGTTCAACGGACGGAAAGAGTCCGGAATTATATGATTTAACCATTGGGGAAAAGCTTTATAAGATTAAGTCGGTTAAAAATGGGGCACCTCGAGTTGAGGCAGGCAGCAATAAGACTATGAACGAGGGTGATACTATAACCCTATCCGGAGATGTCTGGGACGATTTAAGACCTTTGGGCAAACCATTGACATTTCTTTGGGAGAAGGTATCCGGTCCGGGTGAGGTATCCTTTAGTTCGGAACAGTCGTATAATTCAGAAGTGACAATAGATAAGCCGGGGAATTATGTACTTCGCCTTTCATCAAGCGATTACCAATCCACCGGAAGGGATGAGTTGAAGATAGAGGTTAAGGCGTTGCCGACACCTACGCCAACGCAGGCACCGACGCCATCGCCGACGCCATCGCCGACACCATCACCAACACCATCACCGACGCCATCACCGACACCGGACCCAACACCTACACCGGAACCGACCCCGGAGTCGACGCTTACGCCAACGCAGTCGCCGACACCATCACCGACACCTACACTGAGTACTCTTAAGGTGAATATAGGGATTGTTGAAGGTAAAATAAATGAAGAGATTATTATTCCTGTATTTTTTGAAGGTGCTTCAAAAAGCGGGATACATAGCTGTGAATTTATATTGTCCTTTGACTCTGATGTTATAAGAGTACAAGAGGTTATTGCAGGGAATATAATTGAAAATTCTGATGCAAATTTCGGTACAATAATTAATAATGAAGCAGGAACTATAAAGTTTGTATTCTCGGATGAAATGGAATCGGATCTTATAAGCGTAGACGGTGAATTTGCAAATATAAAGGCAACGATAAATGAGACTGAAAAAATAGGATTCAGCCCGATAGAATTGGTTGAAGAAAACTTTATAGATGCCAACTTAAATACAGTAATTGTTACATTTAACGGTGGCGGTGTAAATGTAAAAGAAATAGAAATAACCCCGACACCGGAACCGACGCTGGAACCTACAGCAGAGCCAACGCCGGAACCGACACAAGAACCCACACAAGAACCGACACCGGAACCGACATCAGAGGAAAGTGACTTTATTCGTCCTGTTGTTGATATTTCTATAAATCCCAAAATAGCAAAAGTAGGGCAGGCAGTATCAATATCAGTAATGGCATCGGATGATAACAGATTGGAATCAAAGACTCTTTTGGTAAATAACGAAATAGTAGAAATAGATGAGCAGGGTAGTGCCAAATATGTGTCAGATAATCCCGGAACTTTTAAAGTTGTTGCAAAAGCCTATGATGCACAAGGAAATGAAGGATATAAAAGTGATGAAATCATGTTTTTGGAATCGGGAGATTCAAAACCTCCTGCTGTTAGTATAAGTTCGCCTGTTGAGGACACAACACTTTATATGCCTGTAGACATTATAGGGACTGCAATGGATGATAATCTACTAATGTATAAGTTGGAGTATTCAATTAAGGATAAAGGAGAATTTATTGAATTCGCCAGGGGAACTTCTTCAGTTAATAACGGAGTTCTCGGTAAACTGGACACTACATCATTGCATAACGGAATATATGATATTAAACTTACAGCAGTGGACAAGAGCGGAAATGGAGTATCTATTACCAGTAGTTTTCAGGTAGCGGGGGAAGCAAAAATAGGTAATTTCACTGTCAGCTTCGAGGATATGATGGCATACGTAGCGGGAATTCCTATTAATATTGTCCGTACTTATGACAGCCGAAATAAATACAAGGGTGATTTCGGGACAGGATGGACGTTGGCAGTAAAGAGCATGCAGGTAAGCGAAAGCTGTGAGCCGGCTTCAAACTGGAGCTATAGAGCAATAAGTGGTGGTTTATTCACTAACTATTACTTAACGGAAAGCAAACCGCATACTGTGACTATTACATATCCGAATGGAAAGACAGATGAATTTAGAACTGTAATAAATCCTGAAAGCAGCATAATTCCTTTTGATGGCAGACCTGTTGCGATTTCTTACAAACCAAAGGCAGGAACGAATTCGAAGCTTGAGGCATTGTATGATGATACAGCTTTAGTTTTGACTGAAGGAGAAAATAAAGCTGTTTTGTATACATATGACTTAACCGAAAAATATAATCCAGACAGGTATAAATTAACAGCAGAGGATGGAACTATATATATTATAAATCAGCACACGGGGCTGGAGAGCATTACTTATACAGATGGAAGCAGCATTACCTTTAGTAATAAGGGAATTATACATTCTTCAGGAAAAGGTATTGTATTTAAGAGGGATTCAGAAGGACGAATTACTTCCGTTACGGATCCTAAGGGTTATAGTGTATCGTATGAATATGATTATTATGGGGATCTTATAAGTGTCACAGATCAGGAGGGAAATGTAACCAGATACAAATATAATTCAAATCATGGCCTTGTTGACATGCTTGACCCTAGAGGCAGAAAACCTGTGCGAAACGAATACGATGACAGCGGTAAGCTTACAGCACATATTGATGCTGAAGGGAACAGAATTGAATTTTCTCATGATATTGATGCCCGTCAGGAAATTGTAAAAGACAAGTATGGGTATATTACCGTATTTTATTATGACGAGACGGGTAATATTATTGAAAAGGTTGATGCGTTAGGAAATAAAACCAGTTATGAATATGACGCAAATAACAATATGGTTAAGGAAACAAATCCCCTTGGAAAAACCACATCTTATACTTATGACTCCAATAACCGTATGACAAGCAAGACGGATCCAATGGGAAATAAGTATGAATATAAATATAACGAACGGGGACAGATAGAAAAAGTAATTGAACCTGAAGGAAACACAACAGTATATGAATATGATAATAATGGAAATCTTGTTACTGTTACGGACCCAATGGGGTATAAGAAAGTTTACAATTATGATTCGGAAGATAACATGACCGGTTATACCGATGAAATGAATAATACAACAACCTATACCTATAAAAACAGCTTTATGATGACGGAAACCAGTCCATTGGGGGTAGTCACTTATTATGATTATGATGATAATGGCAATATGATATCTAAATTGATCAAAAGAACGACAGAATCAGGAATTGAGGATATTGAAACCAAGTATGTTTATGATGGGAAAAACAGGTTGATCGAAGAAATCGATGCATATGGAAACAGTACGAAGATGGGCTACAATGAAATTGGAGAAGTAGCATTCGAAGCAGATAAAAACGGCAGATATACATATTATGAGTATGATATTCTCGGAAATCTTGCTGAAGTAAAATATCCTGACGGAAC
>DAOOJC010000013.1:5273-11614 GCA_035384905.1 Acetivibrio sp.
ATTATGAGTATGATATTCTCGGAAATCTTGCTGAAGTAAAATATCCTGACGGAACAAAAGAGACCTATACTTATGACAAGGGAAGCAGAAAGACATCTTTCACAGACCGGGACGGACGTACCACCAAATATGACTATGATAAAATCGGACGTCTTGTTAAAACAATTTATGCTGACGGTACCTCTGAGGAAATAAAATATGACGCTGCAGGAAGGATAACCAAAAAGATAAACGAGAGAGGATTTGAAACTGAATACAAATATGATGATGCAGGAAGAAATACTGAGGTAATTGATGCATTAGGAAATGTTACTCTATATGAATATGACAAAAACGGCAGTGTAATTAAAATGACCGATGCAAAGAAAAATGTTATTGAATACACGTATGATCTTTGTAAGAGAAAGACTCAGACAATTTATAATGATGGTACGTCAATATCTATAGAGTATGACAAGGTCGGCAGAAAAATAGCCGAGACTGATCAGGCCGGAAAGACGACGGAATTTAAGTATAATGAAGACGGAAAGATTGTAAAAGTTATTGACGCCTTAAAAAATACTACGGAATTTGGCTATGACGAAGCCGGCAACAGAATTACCGAGACGGATGCAAATAAAAACAGTATTACATATGAATATGATAAACTGGGCAGAAAAACGAAGAGAATTCTACCCATGGGAATGAGCGAGAGCTTTGTATATAACAGTCAGGATAAAGTTTCAGAGTATACAAGCTTCAAAGGTGATGTTTTAAAATATGAATATGATTCCAACGGAAGACTGATTAAAAAAGTATTCCCCGATAAGACAACGGAAGAATACGCATATACCGGCACCGGTCAGCTGATATCCGTTAAGGACTCAAGAGGTGTAACTTCCTTTGAGTACGATTTGAGAGACAGGTTGGTTAAACAGGTTAACCCGGACGGTACTTTGATTGAATATGAATATGATGATGCAGGAAACAGAACGGCTGTTAAGACCTCAAGCACAACCGTAACATATTCTTATGATAAATTGAACAGGCTGTCGACTGTTACCGATTCAAAAGGAAATGTAACAAACTACGAATATGATGCGGTGGGCAACAGAATAGGCATTAAGTATCCTAATTCTACTGAGACCGAATATGTTTATGATGACTTGAACCGGCTTGTAAAACTAATAAACAGGAAGTCCGCCGGTGAGATTATTTCTTCCTATGAGTATGAACTCGGACTCGCCGGTAACAGGGTTAAGGTTACTGAAAATACAGGCAGAACCGTCGAGTATGATTATGATGACACATATAAGCTTTTGAGCGAAACTGTTAATGAGCCCGGAGAAGAGGAAAAGATAACTGTTTATGAGTACGACCAAGTAGGCAACAGGTTATCTAAGAACGCAGACGGAGTTGTTATCGAATATTCCTATGATAAGAATTACAGGTTGCTGTCTGACGGTACATATACTTATACATATGATGATAACGGCAACACTTTGAGCAAGGAGAAAGAAGATCTGTCGGTTAAATATGACTATGATTACCAGAACAGATTGACGAAGGTTACAACAACAACGGAAACCGGCTCTTCCGAAATAAGTTATATATACGACTTTGGCGGAATTTGTGTGGAAAAGACCGTTGACGGTGAAGTAAGCAAATATATTGTGGATAAGAACAGAGAATATTCACAGGTAATTGAAGAAACTGACGCTGCAGGTACAACAATTGTAAAATATACTGTCGGAGATGACCTGATAAGCCAGGAGAGAAATGGAGTTGTAAGCTACTACCATTATGACGGTCTTGGAAGTACAAGGATTTTAACGGGGGAAGACGGTAATATCACCGACCAATATACGTATGACGCTTTTGGAAACATTATTTCAAGTTCAGGGAATACGGTTAATGAATTCTTATTCACTGGAGAGCAAATTGACTTGAACACAGGATTTTATAATCTGAGAGCAAGATGGTATAATCCTGAAATTGGAAGATTTATGACTATGGATACGCACCCCGGATCGATATTTGACCCGCGTACTTTGCACAAATACTTATATTGCGGAAATGATCCTGTTAACAATACTGATCCGTCAGGGGAATACTTCTTAATTTCGATTACAATAGGAACATCCATTTCCGGTATGTTGCGAAGTTATGCATTGACAAATTTAAAAATTCTGTTTGATGCGATTTATATGGCACAGACAATGTTGAAACCGGCCTTGGAAATACAGAACTATTGTTATAATGCTATACTCAGCGGATATGCCGACAGTAATATTGATAGCCTGTTTAGATCGGCAAAAGAACTCGAATGTGAAGCTTATAGATTCTTAGCACAGTCTATTGTCAACAATTACAAAACTTTTGCAAAAGGTTTAATTTTTACAGTTAAGTTTAAGCTGGTTTTAAATCCTGAAACCGAGCAAGCTCTGGACTTGAAGAAGCTTGAAAAATATATGAATCTGTTAATTGGTGCGGTTAACGGTAATGAGAAGGATAAAGCTGAGTTATATAAAAATACAGTATGTGATACTGTCAATACATTACTTAGCAAAATGTAGAAAAATGACATTTTGAATATTAAGTTTCAGTTTAACTCGTTCAGCTTCGGCTGAACGAGTTGGCTTTTATTAGCGGGATTTTACGAAGTGAAATGACCGATGGTTAAACGGGTTTTGAGGATTTTTATTTGAATGGAAATCTGAGAAACTTATTCCAGGGACAGATACAAAACAATTATGTATATGGGTTGATATGAAGCGAAGCATTGAGATATAATATTACCAGGTTTTAGCAAGATTTTCAGAGAAATTGATCCAACTGATAGCTGATACATATTTGCAGTTTAATTATTTAAAGAAGAAAGGTGAAGGAGAGGCTATGAAAAGAGTAGTTATAATCGCTTTAATTTCAACTATGATGATAGGACTGAGTGGGTGTATGTTTATTCAAAATGGAAATTCAATATATAAACAAATGGTAGAATATATGGAAGAGAAGTATGGAGAGGAATTTACATTTATAGAAGCGACGGGAACAAATAAAATAAAAGGTTCATCGCAAAGGGAAGCTACAGTGTCAACGGAGAGGTTTCCGAGAGAACAAATCAGTGTTATGGCAGATAAGGATGAGGACGGCAATTATTATTTTAGGGATAACTATGTTTCGTTTCTTCTGAGGGATGAAATAGAGAAGCTGCTAACAGAAATTGCTGCTCCGATTTACAAGGATTGCAAGGTTATTTTTGATGCAAATACTCCTGTTTATCCTGAAGAAACCGGAAAAGAGATAACAATGGATGAATACATAAAATGGGGGTCTCTGAATATATATATATATATGTTTAGGTCCGGGTGCTGATGTGGAGAAAAAAGATGAAGACATTGAAAAACTTAGATTAAAACTAAAAGAAAAAGGGGTCTCATGCAGTATCTTACTATGGTACTTCAAGGATGATAAATTGGGAGGCATAGACCATAGTAATTATAGGAGATATAGAAATTACTCCGATAGTGAAATTCGAGAAGAGCTAAAGACAATTGGAGTTTTCGATATGCATCCTTCAACGTACGAATTTTATTATTCTAATTGGTGGTGATTTTTATGGATGAAAGAATGCCTTTATACTGTTTCTTTTTTGAAGTAAAATAGGATGCATGTCAAGCTCGGATTTTTTATATGATATTTTTTTCTTGAAATTTGTGGTGCTAAGTTCTAAAGACGGGTATAGAAAAATGCAGAAAGAACGTAAGCTTTAAAGAAACTTTCTTTACATTTACTACATAAATTGGTATGTCGTGTCAAGTCTTATATATTGAAATTCAATGAATAATTTGGTATTATAAATACAAAGGTAAATACAAATGTGGTTGGAAAAATGAGGGGGAATATAAATATGAAAAAAAATTTGAAGTCTCAACATAAAAAGACTACGCACTTAATAGCCAATCAAAAGGGTTTTGGAATTAAAGAAATAGCAATATCTTTAGGGGCAGTTGTTGCTGTGGGAATAATTCTTACGGTATTTAAGGATCAAGCAGGTACAATTTTAAACGATGTCTGGAACATGATAAAGGACTTTATTGGCAATAATATTAAGTCTTAAACTTGCTGTAATATTTAGTATTTCAATTTTAAGTTAACTTTTGGAGGTCTAGCATGAAGGGAGTAGCTAATTCCATTCTTGCAGTTATTTTGATTTCATTTTTCATATTGTCATTTACCAATTTTTTATTATTTTTCCCATGGTATCTAACTTTAGTATACAATACTTTTAATACTGCTACGGAAGCATCCATTGTAAATTATGTAACCGGAGATATGGTTGGGAATGTGATAAATGATTTGGAGTCAAAACCTTTATATAAAGACTATATAGGTGACGTAAAGGTATATATGAATGATCGTGTGATAAAGGAAGGGGAAAATGACACGAATCTTCGCCTTCAGAAAGGAGAGAGCTTTAATGTTAGTATTGAGGCTCAATTTCCTTTTGTAGTAAAAGTATTCGGTCAAGATTTTGAAAGGAAATTGCCAATCAAATTCACCATTCCCACGACAGGTGTCAGATACTATAAGGATATGGACCCTAATGCTTATATTAATTAGGAGGAATTGAATGAAATTTGTAGCCTATATATTGGCGGCAGTTATTTTTTTTACTGTATTGTTAGCTCCATTTGTGGAGCTTCTTAGTGCCTTTGGGGATATGTGCAAAATCAGTGCTGCTGTTAGTGCATCCAGTCGTGCCGCGATAATGAGTTCGGAAGTTGTTGAGAGTGCCATGGATGCTGAGGCAAAGATTGATTTTGATAAGTTTAAAAGTATTTTTAAAGATAATTTTTGTTCTGCCTTAAATTTAAATGAATATTATCGATCCAACGATGATAAGTATAATGATTTTACTGTCAAATTTGAGCTGTTAGAAGATGATAAGTGCAAAATTGAAGTAAAAACCGTATACAAGTTTAAGACTGCTCTGTTTAACAAATATTTATCGGAGCTTTCGAGTGATAGTAATAAATTAAGGGTAGTTAAAACACAGACATTGGAAATAGAAAACTAAAATATAGAAAGAGTACAGCAGATATAAAATTAATCCAGAGTATGTAATGATTTATATAAGGGTTGGAGGTTAATGTGATAAAAGTTGAGGCTGATGCCTATACACACAAAGGATTGATTAGAGATAAAAACGAAGACAATTTCTTCCTGGATGGTATTTTTATTGATGAAAACGAGTCAAATAATTGTGCTAGGTTTTCAATTTCAAAATCTTCAAAGGAATATATATTTGCCGTATGCGACGGTATGGGCGGGCATAAGTATGGAGAAAAAGCATCTTTTGCCGCTGTGAAAATATTAAAAAAGCTTCATGAAAAGATTGCAGAAAATTCCGGCAGGAAAGACATTGAGGCTATTATTCGTTGCCTTAAAAGTTATGTACTAAAGGCAAATGAATATATATACGATATGTCCGTTAAAAAAGGCAGTCCTGTCGGAACTACCTTTGCCTGCCTGACCATCTCTGATAATAAGGCAGTGGCGTTGAATTTGGGTGATAGCAGAGTTTATTTGATCCGAAAAGGAGAAATTAAAAGGCTCACCACTGACCATACAGAAGCCGAGCGGCTTATAAGACTCGGAGCCTTGACCCGGGAATCGGCTTTAACTCATAATAGCAGACACCGTCTATACAGATATTTTGGAATTTCTCCTTCCGAAGGAATATTGGAACCGGATTTTTCGGACATTATTGAAATAGAAAAGGATGACAAATTTTTAATATGCAGTGACGGGCTTACAGACACAATTGAAGAAAAGTTATTGCTGGAAATAGCCCGGAGAAAAATGAAAAACAGTGAAATGTGTGCATCTTTTGTGGATGAAGCTTTAAACAGAGGCGGCAGTGATAATATTACTTCTGTATTAATTAATATTAAAGATGTTGGTTAGTTAAAGGTGTAGTTAGTAGGAGGTAAGCTGTGCAAAGCGATATAGATTATATAAAAAGATATGAACCCCTTTGGGGTTGCTGGTATGTTGAGAATTTGATTGGAGAGGGAAGCTTTGGGCAGGTATTTAAAATAGTTAAGGATGAATGGGGATTTAGGTACGAAGCGGCATTAAAAGTAATACGTGTGCCTACGAAGGGACAATATCGTGAAGCTTCTGCAGTTATGGCCACAAATGATAATTCTCTTATGGATTATTTTAAGGATTCCGTTAAAAATATTGTTAATGAAATAAGAGTTATGTATACACTGAAGGGTAACAGCAATATTGTAGGATATGAAGACCACATGGTTATAAAAAGGGATGATCCGCCGGGTTGGGATATTCTTCTT
>DAOOJC010000014.1:0-11352 GCA_035384905.1 Acetivibrio sp.
TAAGTTTTTTAAAATTGATGTCAAGGTAAATAAGAAGCTGGATGATATAAATAATGTGGACATCAACCTTAAGTATGTAAAGGGATATTATGCACAAAGCTATGCAGGAACAGGAGAACACACAGATAGTGACGGAGACATTCCCGACGGCGAAGTAAGCAAAGCTGTCATATCCGATCCTACCGGTATTGCAGTATCGGGAGACAGAATTTATGTGGCCGACAGAAGGCTGAGGGTGATTGAAAACGGCGAAATAAACACAATGCCCATGGATATGGATGTGGGAACTGTTAGAACCGATTTGAACGGTAATGTATATTTTTCCCTTCTGCCTTGGCTTGATGAGGATGAACAAATGCTTACGGGAATTTTCAAGCTGGATAATGAAGGGGCAAACAGTGTATATGTTATAGACGAGCCGTTCTCCAACATAGGAGATTTTGCCTTTGACAGCCAGGGTAACATGTACGTCCTGATACACCAAGAGATATTGAATGATATGTCTGAGCAGACCAAGATTGTATATGTGGACATCCAGACTCAAAATGCTGTTGTGATGCGGGAAATTGGAGGAATAATCGACAGCATAACAGTGGACGGCGATGACAATGTTTATATATCATCTTCTGTAAACGGTGCTATTTACAAATGGGAAAAGGGAGAAGAAGAGTTTAAATATTTTGCCGGCAAGGAAAATGACAGGCATTTTATTGACGGAATAAACAACAGGTTCTTTGCCCCCGTAAAAATTGCTGCCAGAGAAGACTTTTTATATGTCATTGACCAAAATGTAATAAGAAGAATAGCTTTGAAGGATGGCAAGCTGGTTGATGTTGAGACAATAGCAGGACAGGCAGGGGACGGAGAGAAAAATTTGGACAAACAGGAAGGTGTGGATGCCTGGTTTGACAGACCGGTGGATATAACTTTCGATGATCAGGGCAATATTTATGTGTCCGATAAGGATGCTTATATAATTTGGAAAATACTTAATGAAGAATAAAGGAGAAAATATTGCAAGTTTTGGCTATTTGCTATATAATATTACAATATAACAACGCAAAAAAAATGTCTAACATTGATATAATGCGTAGAATAACCATTAAGGGTGTATGGAATGATTAGAATAAAACTTGTTATACTTGAGCGGGATGAAAATTACATAACAAGAATAACCAATGCAATTAATGCAAACTATAGTGACAAACTGGAGTTGTTTGCTTTTACAAAGCAGGATACTTTTATTGACTTTATTAAGAACAATAAAGTCGATATAATACTGGCTTCGGATACCTTTGATGTTAATTTGAAGGAAATCCCTGAGAGAATTCAGTTTGCTTATTTTGTGGATTCCCCCAGTTTGGAATCGTTAAACAACAAAAAGGCTATCTGCAAGTTTTCCAAGATCAGCTTGATTTATAAAGAGATTCTTAACCTTTATTCTGAAAACCCGGTGAATGTTTTTAATTTAAAAAAGGATGGATCGGGGGAAACCGGAATTTTGACGTTTTTACCATGTAACGGCGGAGACGGAGCGAGTGTTATGGCGGCTGCCTGCTGTCTTAATTTTGCCGATAGAGGGAGAAGGGTTTTATATCTTAACCTTGAAAGCTTTGGAACACCGGACATATTTTTTGATGCCGAAGGAACTTTTAATTTAAGCGATTTGATTTACTCCATCAAAAGCAGAAAATCGAACATTGCCTTGAAAATAGAAAGCATGGTAAAGAAGGATAAGAGCGGAGTTTTCTTTTTTGACGAGTGCAAAGTGCCTCTTGATTTAATGGAAATGACCGGTGAGGATATTCAAATACTGTTCGACGTTATCAATGAAAGCAATTTATTTGATTATGTTGTAGTAGATACGGAAATGGCTTTAAATGATGTTATATTGCAAATAATGCAAAATTCCAACAGGTTGATTTATGTTACCGATGGTTCTCAAACTTCGAACTTGAAGTTTAAACGTATTTATTCGACCCTTGAAATTGTTGAGGGACAGCGAAATCTTAGCTTATTGCCGAAAATATCGATAGCATATAATAAGACCAACTGTATATCGAATAAATACATAGAAGAAATTCAGAATATAAATGTTTTAGGTTGGGCAGGAGAATGCATCAAGGCTTCTAGTGCCCAAGCAGCACATCAAATATCGAAAATGTCGATGTTTGATACTTTACTGATATAGGTGGGAGTATGTATGGATGAAAATAAGCTGCACGAAATAGTTATTTCGATCAGAGACCATATTTATGCAAATTTGTCTTTGAGTGAGCTTGGGGATGAAGAACTCCGGCAGGAAATTGAGAATATCGTTTTACAGAGGACTTCGGATACATATTTGTCTATTGAGGATAAAATCAGTATTATCGAACAGGTTTTCAGTGCCATTCGCGGGCTGGGGGTGCTGGACTCTATTATTGATGATGAGTCTATTACTGAGGTCATGATAAACGGCCCGGATAATATCTTTATTGAAAGAAAAGGAAAGGTAGCAAAGCTTGATCAGAAGTTTGAAAGCGGAAGGAAGCTTGAAGATGTTATCCAAAAGATTGTAGGTTCGGTGGGAAGAGAGGTCAATCAAGCCAATCCCATTGTGGATGCAAGGCTTAAAGACGGCTCAAGGGTTAATGTGGTTTTGCCGCCTATTTCTCTCAAAGGACCTGTAGTTACTATCAGGCGGTTTTCAAAAACCCCGATGACTATTGAAAAGCTGATAGAATTTGGCTCGATAACGGAAGAGATTGCCGAGAAGTTGGAGCTGTTGGTCAGAGCAAAATATAATATTTTTATAAGCGGAGGTACCGGTTCCGGTAAAACTACGTTTTTGAATGCCCTTTCCAACTTTATACCGAAGGATGAGAGAATAATAACCATTGAGGACTCAGCGGAACTGCAGATTAAAGGGGTTGATAATCTGGTGTCCCTTGAGACTAGAAATGCAAATGTTACCGGAAGCGGTCGAATAAGCATAAGGGATTTGATAAAAGCATCTTTGAGAATGCGTCCTGACAGGATTGTTGTAGGAGAGGTAAGAGGGGAAGAGGCATTGGATATGCTTCAGGCAATGAATACCGGTCATGACGGTTCACTGTCCACTGGTCATGCGAACTCCACAAGGGATATGCTGTCTCGTTTAGAAACAATGGTTTTAAGCGGTTCATCCGGGTTGCCTTTGGATGCTGTCCGCCAGCAAATTGCTTCTGCGATTGACGTAATGATTCACTTGGCAAGGCTGAGGGATAGGTCGAGAAAAACAATGGAGATTACTGAAATTGTGGGCTATGAAAACGGAAAGATAATTTTAAATCCTCTTTATGTTTTTGAAGAGGATGAAAATACCACACTAGAGAAGGTTTCGGGGAAACTCAAAAGGACGAATAACCCGATGGTAAATGTTGATAAATTAAGGCTTTCCGGAATAAATACAGTGATATAGGAGGCAAAGCATGGAATATACGGATTACTCTGTTTATAAAATGAAAGCTTCTGAGAAAATCATGTATTTTCTTTTAGCTTTTGCGGTGGGGGCGTTTGTCGGATATGTATTCTATGGTGGTATAGGAAAGGATGCTGACGGAAATCCCACTACACTAACCCATATCCTGAACATTATTATATCCGGAACTACCGGTATCATAGCAGGCAGATTTTTCATACCGATAATGACTAAGCAAATTATTAAAAAGAGGAAGAAAAGTTTGCATTTGCAGTTTAGGGATATGCTTGAATCAATAACAGCAAGCTTGAACGCAGGAAGGAATGTACCGGATTCTTTTCTCAGTGCCTATGACGATTTGAAGGTGCAATATCCGGAAGGTGCATTCATCTTAAAAGAACTGGAAATAATTCTTTCCGGCCTAGAGAATAATGTTAATATTGAAAAGCTGTTGCTTGACCTTGGAAAACGAAGCGGGAACAATGATATCATGAGCTTTGCAAGCGTATTTGAAATTTGCTACCGTAAGGGCGGAAATATTAAGGATGTAATTAAAGACACCCATCAGATAATAAGCGATAAAATTGAAATAGAGATGGATATAGAGACAATGGTTACTTCGAACAAAATAGAGCAATATATCATGACGATTATGCCCATAGCATTAGTCGGAGTTGTTAAGATAATGAGTCCGGATTTTGGTGATAAGTTTGTTTCACCTATGGGCATTATATCAACGACCATTGCGGTTGGCATATTTGTAGTAGCATACTTTATTGGAAAAGAAATATTGTCAATAAAAGGGGTGTGAGGTTACACATTATGTTTATTTCACTCGAAGTTGTTGTATTGCTTGGCATAGGAACATTTTTTTCGTTGATTTGGGCAGTATTGCTGTTAACTTCAGGAAAATATAACGAGCTAGTTGCTCCTTTGGATAAAAAAGAGTTTCCTCTAAAGGAGCTGTATCCTTTAGGGTATAAAATTTTAGATATAATAAAATACGGTTACAACACAAAATTCGACAGAAAATTAAGACAAATGATCGAGATATTATATGGAAATAAATACTCTGAGTACTACTTGCGAGTTATTATGTCTCAGAGGGTGTCCATGGCATTTACGATATTTGTTATATCTTTTGCAGTTTACGGGTTAACACTTGAATTGCCTATATTGTTTATATTTATTGCGTTTTCCGGTTTGGCTTACTATTATTTTGGAGATAGGGTCAGAAAAAAGTATAAAAAAAGAGAACAGGAAATAATGGCGGATTATCCGCAGGTTTTATCGGAATTGGCACTACTCACAAACGCAGGAATGATTGTTAGGGACGCATGGCAAAAGGTTGCTGCGTCAAAGGAAGGAGCATTGTTTGATGAGATGAAAACTGTAGCTGTAGATTTGAATAACGGCGTTTCGGAACCCGATGCTTTTTTCTCCTTTGGTATGCGGTGTGGTGTGCCGGAAATTAAGAAATTTACATCAACATTGATACAGGGATTGACAAAGGGTAATAGGGAGTTGGGCTTTTTTCTCAAACAGCAAAGCAAAGAGGTTTGGGAAGCAAGAAAATTTAATGTAAAAATTTTGGCTGAAAAGGCATCAAGTAAGCTATTGATACCTATAACATTGATGTTTCTCGGTATTTTGATTATGATAATTGTGCCGATATTCTCCAATTTGGGAGTGTGACATAGGCGGTTTGGTTCTAACTTAATTAGAACTTAATTATATTAAAAAAATCGGTAAAGGGGTGTTTATTATGGGAAATCTTTTGTACTGTGCAGGTTTTTGTCTTAAACAAAAGCTGGGCAAGCTATTCAAAGATGAAAGAGGAGAAGTAAATATTGTGGCAATAGTTGTGCTTATTGGAATTGCACTTGTTTTGGCACTGATTTTTAAAGATTTTATTTTGGACTTGCTTGAGGATTTGTTTGAGACAATTTCAGGCAATGCTACGGATGCAGTTAAAAAGCCTGAACCAAAATGATTATGGGATTAAACAATCGAAAGTCACGAGGATAATTGAGGCGATATGAGAAGAATGTGGAAGCGTTTTAAGAATGAAAAAGCTGCAGTTTCGATTGTTGAGGGTGCAATTGTATTCCCGGTGGTTCTGTTTACAGTTGTATTCCTTCTATTTTTAGGAAATGCAATGCATGAGAAATCAAAAATTGACTCAATTGTAGTGATTGCAGCTGTAAAAGGAGCACAAACTATTACTGACCCGTTTAATACTAGACTTGTTAATGACGGGGTAAATTCTGAATCTGGGGTAATTCCCCCAGATTCGGGATATTTTAAGGATTCAAAACCCTACAGGTATTTTTTTGGAATAAACAGTGTTGAAAGTGAAATTCGAACGTTTGTTGAGGACAAAATAGCCAGTGACAACACCAGGCTTTTTGAGGCACAAAGGGACAATGCACCAATAGTAAAAGCAAAATATAATAATAATATTTTAGCGGCTACATTTTCGGTTGAAGTGGATTTTAGTTATGAATTGCCTTTTAAATGGGCATTCATGGAACTACCGCCTGTTATAGAGATTACATCTAAGGCCGAGGTGCCCGTTAATGATTCGCCGGAGTTTATTCGTAACACCGATATGGTAATTGATTATGCTGAACAGACAGGGGCGGCACAAAAAATTAGAGATATTATGAAAAAAGTCGGTGACTATTTTAATATATTCGGGCGAAAATCATAATACCAAGGAAACGGTGAGGTCAAATGAAACAAGAAAGCCAGCGGGGATCTTTGACAGTCGAAGCGACAGTGTCTTTGACAGTGTTTATTTTTTTTATAATAACAATTCTGTCGCTAATCAATATCTGCCGTGCCCAAGCAAAGATTGCGGTTGCTGTTGACAGCGTAGCGAAGGAGATATCTCAATACAGCTATTTTTATGGAATTTCAGGCTTGCATAAAAAGCATGAAGAATTGGCAGGAATGGCCGGAGATACTTCGCAAAGTATTGATAATATTATAGGCAATACCAACGAGCTGTATGATTCAATTCAGAGTATTGCAGAAACCGGTATGAGTACGGATATAGGTGACGTAGGCAGCGTTTTGGAAAGTTGGGAAAATATATCGCAAAAAGCTGCAGAAGGTGAAGCTACTTTGAAAGAACTTGAGCAGCAGGTAGACGAATTATGCAGCGATCCTAAAAAACTGATTCTGGGAATTGGTGCAATTTTTGCTAATGAAGCAATAAATGATGTTGTTTCAAGAGTTATTGCGCCACCTATAGCAAAGGCACTGAGTAAAAAACATTTTAAAGACTCGTTTCATACTGATGCTGATAGTTACCTGGAGTCACTGGGTGTGGTTGACGGGCTGGACGGAATTGATTTTTCGAATTCAAGGTTGTTTCCCGATGGTCAAAACAAAATTGAAATTGTAGCTGTATATAAAGTGAGAATTATTCGGTTGTTTCCTATTGAAAGTGAGTTTGTATTTTACCAGACTGCATCAACAAAGGGTTGGCTATTGGGAGATAAGAAAGAGTAAAGTTTTAATTACATAGATTTTAAGGAGAATATTTAATGTGGACAGTGATTGCAATTCCCTTGGCATTATTATGGGTGATATTGTCAAGCGGATACCTGCAAAAAGAGGTAATAGCAAAAAAGGAAACACTTAAGGACAAGGCTTTGGCGTTTTTCCCACGAAAACCGTTATATCTTGTAGCTTTGACGGTTGTACTTATTATGGGAATTATGTCCTTTGGGTTTCAGTATTATTTTTTTTCAGACTATATAAAGGCGGCCAAGCTTATGACGTTGGTAATGATGCTTGCCCCTATTGCATACATAGATTTTAATAGCATGAGGATTCCCAATGAACTATTGCTGGGCGGGTTGTTGACCCGTGTACTGTTTTACGTTATTGAAATACTTGCAAACAATAAGACATTATTTGATATCTTTTTATCCGATATGGCTGGTGTTTTATTGGGAGGAGGAGCTTTCCTTTTAGGAGCTCTCATTGCAAAAAACGGAATTGGCATGGGAGATGCCAAAATGTTTGCCGTAATAGGTATCTATTGTGGTTATACGATCACAATGACAGTGATGGTATTTAGTTTGTTTTTGTGTTTTGTTTCGGCATTGGTGTTGTTGATTTTAAGAAAAAAGGGCAGAAAAGATACGATCCCCTTTGCACCATTTGTTTTTATCGGTACTTTTTTAACTGTTATTTTAGGAAGTTATTAACACTTTGCATTTTGATGAGGTGGCATTGATGGGCAATAAAACATTAAGTTTGATTTTTGTTATATTTTTATTTGCTGCAGCATGGTACACTGTGGTACAAAAAAGTGTTCAGCTGCCGTTGAAGTATAATACCAATATTGAGCAGGCCAGAGAACTAGCGAGAAAGGAAATCTATCAAAAAGCACTGGATCACTATAAAGCAGCGTTACAATTAAAGGACGATGATATAGGTATTCATATAGAGATTGCAAAGATTTATCTCGCTATAAATGATGAATGGTCTTTTGAATATTACTGTAAAAAAATGATGAAGGAGTTTCCGAAAAATCCGGAACCTTATGAAATTTTAGCTAATTACCATAAGGAAGCTTCCGATTATTCCGAATGCTTTAAAATTATAAATAGTGCTAAGAAAAAACATATTACATCTGAGCAGTTAGAAACAATGGAAAGTGAAATTCAATATGAATATGTAACTCGCTATAAGACTTATCATGATGTTAAGATGTTCAATGAGGCACTGTGTCCAGTCAAAATAAAAGACCGTTGGGGTTATGCCGTTTCGGGTGGAAGCTTGTGGATAAGTACTAACTATGAAGAAGTGGGAGGATTTGTGAACGGTATTGCTCCTGTCAAGAAGGATGGAAAAGTGTTTTATATTGATATGAGTGGTGAAAAAGAATTGGTTCCGGATGAAAATTTCGACTATCTCGGCAATTTTAATGAGGCAGCACCGGCTTTACAGGACGGAAAATACTTTTATGTCAATAAAGAATTTGAAAAAGTATTTGGGGACTACGATTATGCCGGGAATTTCAACGACGGATATGCAGCCGTAAAGAAATCAGGAAAATGGGCACTTATAAACAGTGAAGGCGAACAAATAACCGAGTATGTTTATGAGGATATAAAGCTAAATGAAATGGATAATTGTTTTATTAACGGAGTTGCTTTTGCAAAAGAAAACGGAAAATATTATATGCTGAACGGCTCTGGGGAAAAGGTTTCACAAACGGGTTATGACGATGTTTTTCCCTTTGCCGGCAGTGAACCTACTGCTGTGAAGGCAGGTGGATTGTGGGGATTTGTAGACATTAACGGAGAAATGATTATAGAGCCCCGGTATCAGGCGGCTAGACCCTTCAGTAATGGGCTTGCTGCAGTAAAAATTGATGATAAGTGGGGTTATATAACGATAGACAGCCAGGTCGTGATTCCGGCTATATATGATGATGCCAGAGAGTTTACAGGAAATGGAGGTGCAGCTGTAAAAACTGGCGATAACTGGGTAATGATTAATCTATGTAAGTACATGAGCTAGTTTGGGGGCGTGTTTATGAGTAATAAGTTGAATTTTACCTATGAAAATATAGGAGCAAAAAATTTCCTTGTTTATAATTTAGATATTTCAGATGAGGTGGATACTGTAACTTCCGGGATGCTTCTGAATAATAAAATTGAAGGGTTAATACCCTATACTTTTTCGCAGTTGGATACCAGCAGGAGCTTCAAATACAACATTACCTCAAAGGTTACGCTGAATAATTACTTAACTGGAAATGTTACGAGAAAAAGGCTTGTGGGAGTACTTCAGAGTATTACCAATGCAATTTTGGAAGCTGAAGAATATCTGATAGATATAAATAGCTTTATTTTCGATCCGGAATATATATATGTCGATGTATCTAGCTATTCCGGTTATCTGGTATGTTTGCCTTTAATGAACATGAGCACGGAGAAGGTTTCCTTTGATGAGTTTATTAAAGAAATCATGTACAGTGTTCAGTTTGATCAATCCGAAAATTGTGACTATGTGGCGAAAATAATCAGCTTTTTAAACAGTAGACGTCCTCTCTCGATTCCGGATTTCAAGAGGCTTTTGGGTGGACTTATGGTGGTAGGCTCCGGTAGCAAACCCAGTGAACAGAAGCAAAATCAAGCTACAGCTTTTCCGCCTAATGCAATGCCAAATGTAGCTTCAAATATGACGCTCAATGAAGGATCTAATATGGCACCTAATATAGGACCTAATGCAACACCTAATATAGTGCCAGGAAAACCGGTTATTGAGCCTCGCAAACAGAATATGGATAAACCAGTCAGGACCGAAACCAACAAACAGCAATCCGGCTTTAACATGGGCTTTGATATGCCGGAGTTGCCTGGCAAGAAAACCGCCGGTTCACCGAACCAGGATGATAAAAAGGAATCAAAAAAAGGCAGCTTTTTGAATTCCATTTTCGGTTCAAAGAAAAAGCCTAAACAAGAAAGACCGGTGCAAGTACCTGAGAATAACAAAAATGTAACAGGCCAAGTTGTTATGCCTCCAATTAATAAAAACACCGCCGGTCCGGAAATTCCTCAAAGACCGATTACAAATGATGTGCCTCGAAGAGAGTTCCCCGCAGAGAATAAAGAGATTCCTCAAAGGGAGAATAAAGATATGTTGTTTGATAATGATGATATGTCCCCATTGGAGAGGACTATCGTCCTTAACCCTGACGATTTACGTCAAAATAGGGAACCTGTTTTTCCTTATCTTGTTAGGAAAAGAACCAATGAAAAAATTAATATAAATAAGGAAATTTTCAAAATCGGGACAGAAGGAAGATATGTGGATTATGTTTGCATCAATAATCACGCCATTAGCCGAAGTCATGCGGATATAATAACTAAAAACAACGAGTATTTTATAAGAGACAACAACTCTACCAACGGAACATTTGTCAATGGAGAAAGGGTATTGGGAAATCAGGAAGTAAAATTAACCCATGAAGACAAAATAAAGCTTGCAGATGAATTGTTTGAGTTTAGAATATACTAAATTGGCAGGTAGATATATGGATTACTTAAAGGTTTTGTTGACGGACGTAGGTATATCAAGGAAAGTCAATGAGGATTCATTATACGTGGATGTTATTGTTTCAGAAAATAAAAAAGCATTGTTTTCAATTATATGTGACGGTATGGGAGGACTTTCCGAAGGAGAAGTTGCAAGTTCATCGGCGGTTAGGGCATTTTATTATTGGAGTAAGAGCAATCTGCCTGAAATGCTGAAAAACCAAATCATTTTTGAAGAATTGAAGTGCCAGTGGGATGAAATCATATTCGAGCAGAATCAAATTCTTTCCGAGTATGGAAGACGCAAAGGTATCAGACTTGGCACTACGCTGACGGCTTTACTCATAGTTGATTATAAATATTATGCTGTACATGTTGGTGACAGCAGAATTTATGAAATATCCGACGGAGTTTATCAGCTCACATCGGATCACTCAGTTGTTGCCCGGGATGTAAGGATGGGGAATATTACTTTGGAACAGGCAAAAAACGACCCTAGAAGGAATATTTTATTGCAGTGTATAGGGGCGTCGGAAACAGTAGAACCGGAATATTTGACTGGTGAAGCTGTGAAAGATACCGTTTTCATGCTTTGTACCGACGGATTTTGGCATAACGTTACGGAGGATGAGATTTATTCGAATCTAAATAGTTCTGAACTCTTAAATGAAGATATTATGCTCGATAGGGCACGATATATGATTGAGATTAATAAATCGCGATTGGAAACGGATAATATTTCGATTATATTGGTAAGAACGTTCTAGATTTTTGCGGAAATTACATAAATACGTAAGATAATATTGCAAAATAATACTTGTTGTTGTATAATGCAATATGGCATTT
>DAOOJC010000015.1:0-11285 GCA_035384905.1 Acetivibrio sp.
CGAACTGTCATTGTATATTTTGTTTTTTATTTCGTCTTCCAGTCTCGACCAGGTTATGCCAATCCCGACAGCATCCAATGTCACACTGTTGATCAGCGATGCCGGCACCGCATCATCCGGCACAACCCTTGCCGTCTTTATTGATTGACTTATTATGAGCTTATAGTATATACCGTTGACACCGGATCTATTCTCCAGATTAACCACACCGGTATTTTGGGTATTAATGGTTTGAGGCCTTATTGTAAACTCCGCACCGGTTGTTTTAATGACAAGACTCTTATTCTCTTTATCCAAGGCCTTTATAACATTATCCGGGATATATATTATATCCGTGTCAATTCCTTGTGAAATATCGGATATATCTAAAACAAAGGGATAAGGACCGTTGTTTTCAATAACATTTACCATTCTTTCGCCCTTGATTAAAAGCTTGTTGTACTCGCCGTTTCCTATGTCAATCCTCCAGTACAGAAGTTCTTCAAATTCACTTATCTTATCAAGCAGCGAAACTTCCTTGCGGTTATCCATATCCTCATTATCATATTCATCCTGGTCAAATTCCGTTCTTGCGGCAACAGGCCCCACATACTTGGAATATGATACTACAGAAGTATTTACCGGATCCGTTCTGACTGCCCGCACCTTAACATAGTACTTCATGTTTGAACTAAGGGGAATGTTCTCGACACTTCCCCTTCCGGTTTCCACAGGAATGGACTTTATCCGTGCATAACAATATTCAAAGTTTGTTCCGTTGGTTCTTGCATCTTCCTCGGTATAGTAGGGAAGTATTCTGCCGTCACTAACTCTATACTCCTCCAGGTTCTCATGGGAAAGCACGGTATATTCATCGTCAAAGGGGGTTTTTACAGCGATTTCGTAACCGTACCCGTAAACCCCTCTCCAAACCACCTCGACCTCATGGCGGTCGTTTCTCGTCTTCATGTCTTTTTCAATGAACACAGGGGTTTGGCTGCCTTCTTTGTACACGCTAACATCATAGTAGGTATCCGGCTTAAGGTTTATAAGTCTCACAAAGCACACTGAACCCTGCCGGAAAATTGTATATTTATTCCTGGGTAAATAGGTGAAGTCCATACTGCTCTTTGATCTTAGATATATTTTATAATCCTCGGCTCTTGCAGTTATATCCGCATCGCTAAAGAAAAATCCCAGTTGTACATCGCTCACCACATTCAAATACTCCGGCTGTTCCGTCGGATTGGTTGTAACAGGAATTGAAACCCACTGACTGTATATTGTACCGTCCTCCCTGTTCACTGCCCGTATGCTGAAATAATAGAGCCTGTTTGGAAAGAGCCAGCGGTCTACGGTAAACCTGCATTCCATGGTCGAAGGGTTATATTCAAAACCCTGTGAAAGCTCCGGTGCCAAGGGATCGAGTATAATGTCTCCAAATTCTTCATTAAAGCTTTCCGATACAGGATCTGAAGACATATTAAAAATTTCATCCGGCTCAATTCTTCTGGAACTGCATACAATGACATAAACCACGTCATTCTCCTGCTTCTTCCATGTCAGCACCACCTTAGAGCCGCTGACCATAGCATTCCCGTTTTCATCCTCCGCTATCGCAAAGTCGGTGGGTGCAAGAGGTTTTTTCGATGAATCGTCGGGCTCGCCGGAAATCCCCTTTACAGTTGTAACGGCAATAGCTGCGGAAGGGACAGATTCCCTGTTTTCTTCGCCTATTGCAAGCCTTGTCTTTACATAAAAGTAATATGTGGTGTTGGGTCTTAGCTTATCGCCAAAGGCTGTATAGGCCGGAGTACCCGGAGAGAAATTCCTTATTTCTGCCCTAACGGTATTGCTTTTTTTATCGTCAACCCCGGTAAATATCAGATCCCCATCCGTCTGCTCCGTGGTTCCGATAAGCCGGAAAGAGTTTATATCCGGATTGGTGCTCATGTAGATGTCGTAATAAACCGCCTTTTGAACCGTGGTTTTGTCAGTATAATCGTTCCAATCAATATTCACCTTGCCAAACTGGATCTCCACATAATTGGATACATCAATGGTTTCACCGATGGTAACGTCGGCATTGTTCTTTGTTATCCTCAGGTTTTTAGGGAGGGGAACCTCCACATTCTTTATCGAAAGAGTGGTAAAACTGACTATTACGGATTTATCCGACATATCCTCCACATCTGTTGAATTTCGTTCACTTGAAGCTGTTGTATACATTTGAATGTAATATACCGTATTTGGAAGCAAAAATGAAGGATATTCTTCACTGTTTGCAATGTTCTCCGGCAAAATTACCGGCTCCGTGCCGTCCATTCCATCGAAATAATTTCCCTTAAACAGTTCAAGTCCTTTTATCGTATACTCTAGACGGTTACCGTTTTCTATTACGCTCTTGGATGAAAAATACAATACCCTTCTGTATTTCAGGGGATAAAAACCGTAACTCTCCCCCTCGGCCTTAAGCTCCGGATACGGCTGTACATCTATTTCGGCCTGGCTTGTGCTCAATAGTACATGAAAAACTATATCCTTGTCGGGGTCAGTGTTTGCCTTGATTTCATCCCAATTAGCAGGCTTTTTCCACGATATAGTCACGTCTGTGGATTTGCGAAGGGTACCGTCATCCACTATACCATCACCATTTATATCCACATTGCCCTCCACAGGTTTTCTTCGAATTATTGTGATATCCTCCGGAACAGGCGGTTTACTCGTATCCTCTGCCAGAATATAATCCATCGGCAGTGACTCAATCCTGTCCAATGTGGATTCTGTTTTTACGACAATTTTATAGTATATTATATTGTTTGGTGAAACCCCGGAAATAAGGGTTATTGCACTGTCCGTACCGGGCGGAAAGAAACTGTCGTCCATGGTTTTCTTTTTCGGCCAGTCCCCAGGGAAGGAAGAATCTCCAATTGCCTGAACCTCATAGAACATTCTCGGCAGATCAAGACTTCCCTGATTAACCCTGTAAACCCTTACATAAACATTATTTGCGGCGTCTCTCGAAAGCTGAAACCTTATAGGCGTATAGGTATAAGGGTAATCACCTATAATAAGGCTTCCGTTATAATCCACGGGTTTCCCGGTATAAACCGCGAACTTAGTCTCTCCTTCGTCGTTTTTAAAATCAAGCTTAATATTCATATAATAAACCGTTCCCGGGAAAATGTCCCCATCGGGAAGCACATTCGCCGGGAAGGGATCAGACTCATCCCCAGTGAGCACCGGAAAGGAAGCAAACTCATCCTTTCTGCCCAATAGATCAAAGCTCAAAAATCCGCCGGAATCCGAAACCGAAGCAGTTATTGCGGAATTGCCGGAAACATGTGCTTCATAACTTCCCGCATTACTTTCCACCAACACTGCGGCATTGGTGGAACCGCTGTTTAAAAGGGAATAGTCAGTAGAAATATTTATTTTAAAATCCAGGCTTTCTATATCCAATCCACCGTCATACACGGCATTTAAACTGTTGTTTATAAGACTTAAGGCCTGAGGGTCATCGGCATCGATTACCGCATCGACCCCGTTCCATATTTTAGGCATAACCCACTTGAGGTTCAGCTGAGGTTCACTTCCAATCTCATAGCCTCCTCCCGGAAGCTCTATCTTTCTCTGGCTTACTCTGCTGACATAAAAAGAAATTCTGGGGAGGAAGAATAAAAACCCTTTTCCGATCACTTCTCCCGTACCGCCGGCTCCGCTGAATACTTCCAGGCAAATATCATATATATAATCGTTTTGCAGTTCGAGCAATGTGTAAGAACTGACAGCTGCCAACATCTCCGTAGCTTCACTTCCATCGGGCTTGTGATAGGTTATTTGGCAGGACTGTGCCCCTGCCGGGTTCTGCCAGCTGATTGTCAGCCCACCCGTTTGAGTATAATTGACAACGGATATATTTATCGGAAGTGCCGCAGCAAAAACATCGACCTGCAATAAAGGTATAAGCAGCAGCTCGATTGCTATAATAACAGAAAGGAATCTCCTGGATTTATTCATAGGACAACCTCCAAAGGAAATCATTTATCATATTAATTTATCGGTATAATAAAGTAGCAACTTTAGCAACTCAATGAGACAGCACAAGGGGAAGCACAAGGGGACGGTTCTTCCGTGTCGTACGACACGGAAGAACCGTCCCCTTGTGCTACTTATATAAAAATTTTACAGCATTAGTTTCTCTTGTCGTTGACCTTCAATTCCCCATGGGTCTGGTTATTGATAATGGGATTTACAACCTCTTCCTTTTGCTTCTCGTCCCCGGTAATTTTTATATCATCAATCTCCAGCATGTATTTGGCACCGCCGATTACGAAAGCTGCAACAGTAATAACTAAGATAATTGCACTTATAAAGCCTTTGTCCGCCAGAACAATGGCACTGAGTCCTAAAGTGGCACTTAATGTGTACATGACAAGCACTGTCTGCTTATGGCTATACCCCATGTCAATAAGCCTGTGATGCAAATGTCCCCTGTCTGCCTGCATGATCGGCTTTCTGTTTAAAACTCTTCTGAATATTGTAGACAGCGTATCAAACAACGGAAGTCCCAGTACAAGCAACGGAACTGCTATTGAAAGAGCAGCATAAGATTTGAGCATTCCCTGAATGGATATAATCGAAAGGGTAAATCCCAAAAAGGTTGCTCCGGTGTCTCCCATAAATATCTTTGCGGGGTTGAAGTTGTACGGCAAAAATCCCAGCGTAGAACCTGCAAGTATTACAGTGATCAGTGCACTATCCGCATCACCCGTTATCAGCGAAACAAAAAACAATGAAAGATATGAAATGGACGATACCCCTGCAGCAAGACCGTCAAGACCGTCAATTAAATTAACTGCATTGGTTACACCGACTATCCAGATTATTGTCAGCGGATAGGATACGAAATCACTAAACTGTGTGGTACCGCCTTCTACAAACGGGTTGGTAATGTTTACAATCCGGGTACCGGAAATAAGTACTGCCGTCAAAGCTGCAATTATTTGAACAAGCAGTTTTATTTTTGGTCCTAACTGCTTGATATCGTCAACAATTCCCACAGCAACTATTATAACCGCCCCTGCAAGAAGCCCTAAAAGCTCCCTCCCGGGCACAATTCCTGAAATATTAAGATATGTACATATGATGCCAAACAATAAAGACACAATAAACCCTGCAAATATAGCCAGTCCTCCAAGTCTTGCAATGGGTCTGTTATGCATCCTCCTTGAGTCCTTCGGCACATCAACAGCTCCTACACTGAACGAAATCTTCCTTGCCACCGGTGTAAATGAAAATGCTACGATAAGTGCCAGAACAAAGGATATAATATATTCATAAAACACGTTCAACACCTTCTCCTTTTTTTATCGCTTAATCTTTAGTAAATTACACTTGGCTTTTGTGTCTTTTTTCCTTAAAAGCACTTTCTCGTGTCCCTTTTATGTGTTCTTCGTCTCAATAAGATTATATCATTTCATAATACTAACCTGAACTCAAACTTTCATTAAAATATATCGCCAGGCTCAAATTTAATAACTCTTATGCCGGCCTCTTTTAACATTTCCATGGCCAATTCATCGGGATAATCGCCGTTAAATACAATCTTTTTTATACCGGCGTTTATGATCATTTTGGAACACAACACGCATGGCTGATTTGTTACATACAGCGTTCCCCCTTTCACGCTCGTACCGGAGTACGCTGCCTGAACTATTGCGTTTTGCTCGGCATGTATTGCCCTGCATAGCTCATGTCTCTGTCCGGACGGTACTTTAAGCTGTTCCCTCAGGCAACCGATTTCGCTGCAGTGCTTACAACCCATCGGTGCTCCGTTATAACCCGTTGAAAGAATCCTCTTATCCTTGACAATAAGTGCCCCCACCTGCCGTCTGAGACAAGTAGACCTGGTTTTAATCAGTTCAACTATCTGCATAAAATACTCATCCCAGGTTGGTCTCATAATCTTTCCTCCCTCCAACCATACTCAAAGTACTATTTTGTTCCAAAAAGCCTGTCTCCCGCATCTCCTAACCCTGGAAGTATATATCCGTGGCTGTCCAGTTTCTCATCCACCGCCGCACAAAAGATCGACACATCCGGATGATCCTTGTTTACTTTCTTTATTCCGTCTTTCGAAGCTATAAGGCACATCAGCTTGATATTGGCCACACCTTTCTCCTTAAGATAGTCTATGGCAGCAGATGCCGAGCCTCCTGTTGCAAGCATGGGATCCAATACAACAATTTCCCTTTCTGCAACATCAAAGGGAAGCTTGCCATAATATTTCACCGGTTCAAGCGTATCAGGATTCCTGTAAAGACCTATATGACCAACCCTCGCCATAGGCAGCAATCTAAGCATCCCGTCAACCATGCCCAAGCCTGCCCTGAGAATAGGTACGATCCCCATCTTTTTCCCCGACAAAACCTTTGTCCTGGCAACACCAACAGGAGTCTCAATTTCTACCTCCTTAAGAGGCATATTCCTGGTAACCTCATAACCCATCAACATGGATATCTCGGAAACCAATTCACGGAACTCCTTTGTCTGGGTGTTCTTATCCCTTAAAAGTGATACCTTGTGCTGAATTAGAGGATGGTCCAAAACAAAAACATTATCCATAGATTATATCTCTCCTATTTGCTGTATTTTTTCTCAATTTCACTAATCTTACCTACTCTTGCTTCATGCCTTCCTCCCTGAAACTCGGCCTTAAGCCATGCTTCGACAATATCTATCGCAAGATCCAATCCTACAACCCTCTCTCCAAGAGCCAATATGTTTGCATCGTTGTGTTCCCTGCTCATTCTTGCCATATAGCTGTTGGTACACACCGCTGCCCTTATGCCCGGAACCTTGTTTGCCGAGATCGATATGCCAAGACCGGTACCGCATATTACAATACCCCTGTCGCATTCTCCGCTTTTAACAGCCTCAGCAACCTTAAGCCCGTAATCGGGATAATCTACAGATTCCGTATTAAAAGTCCCGAAATCCAAAACATCATAATTATTTTCTTTAAGGTAGCTTATTAATTTTGCTTTTAAATTGTAACCTCCGTGGTCACTTCCAATGCCAATTTTCATACTATCCTCCAACAATATATTTTATAGTAATAAAACCTTTATGTCAAAAAAAGTTTAAAGCAAATAAAACCCTCAGGCTTCTTCAAAGCAGCTATAAGCCTTTTTCCTCTTTTAACCTCAATATCAGCTTGTCAATTGCCTCTTTTAATGTCCGTGCACATCTTTCATATATCTCTTCCGGCATGCCGTAGGGATCAGGAATATCCCATTCAAAAGGATTTCCCGAATTTCGGTCCGATTCGTCTTTAGAGACAAACTCCTTCAATGTCCAGATTTTATCACGAGCTCCGGGATACAATTCGACAAGGGTGTCCCTATGGTCTTTTGTCATTGTGAGTATCAAATGGGCATCTTCCATATCGGAATTTGTTATTCTTCTGGCCCTGTGGGAAGTGATATCGATCCCATAGCCCTCTTTTAAGACCTTTATCGACTTAGGGTTTGCACCGTCACCTTCATAAGCAAATATTCCGGCTGAAACAGCACTATAATCCTCCAACCCGTCAACCTCATTTTTCACAATATGATTAAACAATCCTTCGGCCATGCTGCTTCTACATGTATTTCCGGTGCACACAAAAAGGATTTTCTTCATGCTTACACATTCATTCCTTTCAATTCATTTTACCTTGATTATATTATAGCCGGCGGCCTTTTTCATTCTGTTCATAACTGCCAGTCCAATGCCTTGATTATTGATGGCTTCCGCAAGTATTACCTCAATACCAATATCGTCAAAATCCCTGAATGCCTTAAACAGATTTGCCGCAATGGTCTCAGGCTTTTGACGGTCTCCCAGTGAAATTACAGGTACATCCTTATAAAACATCTTCGTCTGCTCTGTTGAAAGCACTCCCACTGCAGTATTGCTTTGCTTATACTCTCCGATAAGGTTGTTTATTTTTTGTACAACCCTTTCGGGCTCACCCTCAACGACAATTACATCCGCTTTGGGGGAATAGTGTTTATATTTCATTCCCGGTGCCCTGGGCACATAATTTTCCGAACTCTTTCTTAGAAGCGAAGCATCAATTGTCACATCTCCCAGAACACCTTTAAGCTGCTCGCAAGATACCCCTCCGGGTCTCAATATCATGGGAGGAGTTACAGTAACATCCAAAACCGTGGACTCCACCCCTACCTTGGAACATCCTCCGTCAATTATAACATCCACCCTGCCATACAGGTCATCTATAACATGCTCAGGCGTAGTAGGGCTTGGCCTTCCCGATATATTGGCACTGGGAGCGGCTACGGGAATACCCGCCTCCCTTATCAGGGCAAGAGCCACAGGATGAGCCGGTGCCCTCAAGCCAACGGTGGAAAGCCCGGCTGTAATCACACCGGGTATCTTGTCCGATTTTTCCAGCACCAAAGTGAGAGGTCCGGGCCAGAACCTGTCCATCAAAATCTCAGCCGCCGGCGGAACAGATGCCGTTAAGCTGCCGGCCCTTTCCTTACCCGTTATATGTACTATTAAAGGGTTGTCCGACGGCCTTCCCTTGGCTTCAAATATCTTTTTAACGGCATTTTCATTGAGAGCATCCGCACCCAGACCATAAACCGTCTCGGTGGGAAAAGCCACAAGCCCTCCGCCTCTAAGAACTTCTGCAGCATACCTTAGCTTCTCCCTGTCAATACCGTTTAATTCGATTTTCAGTATTTCGGTCTTCATATTATTACTTCCCAACATTTACTTTTGACATCAATTTAATAATGTCACTATTATACCACAAATAATGCCCATTACATTCCCTACTGAAGACAACCTGCCCAAATACAGTCTTTTGGATTCTGTCACCAGTTCTCCGTATACCACATAAAGCATTGCACCTGCGGCAAATCCCAGGCACGCACCGATAAACCCCTGCGATACGCCTCCTAAGACTGCTCCCAAAAGAGCACCTACACCCATGGGTAAACCGGACAGCACCGTTATAAAAAAGGCCTTCGACTTGCTGAAGCCTCCTGCTCTCATAGGAACTGCCATGGCAATTCCTTCGGGAATGTCATGTATTATAATAACAGTAGTCATCATAATACCCAGGCTTAATGAAGCCCCAAAACTGGAACCTACCGCAAAACCTTCCGGAAAGTTGTGAAGCGAAATCCCTATCGCCATCAGTATCCCGGCTTTTAAAAGGCCTGTTTTTTCATTCTGCTGTTTTATAGCACCAAACCTTCTTAAAAACTCTTCAACCGTCATTATCGTGAGCACACCGGCGAACACACCGGCAAAAGTCAAAACCGTTCCCCCATAGCTAAAGGCCTCGGGAATCAGTTCAAAACACACAACCGATGTCATCAAGCCTGCTGCAAATTCAAGTATGAAGCTTAAAAAGCGTTTGTTCACACCCCTAACAAAAAAAGCCGTCAATCCTCCGATACTGGTTCCCGTAATACCGGAGATAAGGCCTATTAATGTAACCTTAAGTAAGTTATCCATGTTTGCCCCCGGATATACCAATTATTAAAACTATTACTTAATTGTATTCATATCCGGGGCACATTATTATAATGCATTATTCTTTAATCCTCATAATCCGTACCGCCGCTTCCAAGTCTTTCGGCCTGATCGGTAGTAATCAATGCATCCACTATTTCGTCAATATCCCCGTCAAGTATTTCATCAATTTTATAAAGGGTAAGCCCAATCCTGTGGTCCGTTACCCTACCCTGGGGGTAATTGTAGGTTCTTATCCTTTCACTCCTGTCACCCGTACCGACCTGGCTTTTTCTTTCCTGAGCTATCTCATTGGTTTTCTCGCTCTGTGCCATCTCATAGAGCTTTGACCTCAAAATTGCCATTGCCTTGTCCTTGTTTTTATACTGTGATCTCTGGTCCTGGCAGGTAACCACCAGCCCGGTGGGCAAGTGAGTTATTCTTATCGCAGAATCTGTCTTGTTGACATGCTGTCCTCCTGCCCCGGAAGCCCTATAAGTGTCTATTCTCAAATCGTTAGGATTTATATCCACATCCACTTCTTCAACCTCCGGCAACACTGCCACCGTAACGGTAGAAGTATGTATTCTTCCTCCTGCTTCGGTAGATGGGATTCTCTGCACCCTGTGAACACCACTCTCAAATTTCAACCTGCTGTAAGCACCGCTGCCTTCAATGGAAAACACAACCTCCTTAAATCCTCCTATTTCCGTGGGATTGGAATCAAGCATTTCTGTCTTCCACCTGTTTCTTTCGGCGTACCGGGTGTACATTCTGAAAAGATCCCCTGCAAAAAGGGCAGCCTCTTCACCACCGGCACCTCCCCTTATTTCAACAATTACGTTTTTTTCGTCATTGGGGTCTTTAGGAAGAAGGAGTATTTTCATTTCCTTTTTAATTACCTCAAGCTTTTCCTGGGCTTCCTTGAGCTCGGTTTCCACCATTTCATGAAATTCTCTGTCAAGCTTCTCCTTAAGCATCTCCTTAGCATCGGAAATTTCCTGGCTCACCTTTTTATATTCACCATACTTGGTAACAAGCTCCTCCAATTCCGCGTGTTCCTTCATAAGCTTCCGGTACTCATCCTGATTTGCAATCACAGCCGGATCGCTTAGCTTGTGGTTTATTTCATCATATCGGTTCTCAGCAGCCTGAAATCTTTCAAACATATTACACCTCTTAGTCCATCATTAATTAATTTTACGACCATTTATTATACCACGTATCTGCATTTTATTCTAGGGTGCATTAACGGAGTGTGAAAAAAATACAGGATATAAACTATTTACCTAAATTATATTACCATTATCAGGATTGATTATCTCCTTTCTTTGTAATATTTTCTCGGTATAATAGCCTATATCCTGCTTAATTAATCAAATCATCCCTTAATGTTGAACCCGATAAACCTTATTTTTTTAATTTCAATTCTAATAAGCAGGCGAAACACTTATTATTTCCGGGAATAAAATAACAATTGGAACCAAATATTCGTTTTCTCCAAAAACATTAAAAGGATTAAAGAATACTTTTCTATTGGTACTGATTGTAGCAAAAAGACCAGTCTGCTTAGAAAATTGAATAGCCGTTGCCATATCTTTTGTCACAGATATGAATGGTGAATTATCCGATGATATTGAATGTTTTGTTGCAATATCTTCATACCCGGAATTCGGCATTAAATAACTCAAATACATTTGTGCGTAATCTTCTCCCCCCATATTTCTAACTGCGTTACTCAAAATACCGATTCCACTATTATATTCACTCAC
>DAOOJC010000016.1:0-11206 GCA_035384905.1 Acetivibrio sp.
TATAATTCTTTGTTACACAATTACTACTCATAAAATAACAGTTTACATTCAATGTAAACTGTTATTTAAAATTATATATTAATTTAAACTTATATTACAAGGTTTTTCCCCTATTTATTAATTTCCAGGATTTTGAATTTGATAGTCCCATCGGGTACATCGACTTCAACCAAAGTACCCTTCTTTTTACCTATCAAGGCCTTGCCCACAGGTGACTCATAGGAAATCTTATATTTACTGGGGTCTGCTTCTGTTGAACCGACTATATGGTACTCTACTTCCTCGTCATACTCCTTGTCTAATACCTTAACCTTAGATCCGATACTTACTACATCTGTTTTAACTTCGTCTTCATCTATCACTTTAGCATTCTTAAGCATATTCTCCAGTTGAACTATTCTTCCTTCAACATATGCCTGCTCATTTTTAGCTTCATCATATTCGGAATTTTCAGATAAATCTCCAAATGAAAGGGCCTGCTTGATTCTCTCTGCTACCTCTCTTCTTCTTACAGTCTTCAAGTTTTCCAGTTCTTGTTCCAACTTTTGCAATCCCTCATATGTTAGAACAACTTCTTTGTTTTGCATTTGAAGCCTCTCCTTTACTTTGAATTTCGTGTTGATAATATATGCATTTATTTCTTATTTATTCTAGATTGAAACCCACTAAAAACACAAACAGCACTGAAACTTCAAAACAGTGCTATGGATAAACTACAGAGCTAAACAGATGATAATAATATATGTGACCAACTTTATAACCAATTCGGCATAAATACTATAGAACAACCCAATTTTTTATCATTATAGACTACTAATCTTATATTGTCAATAACCAATGATAAAAAAGGAAAAATTGGATTGAACCCGTCATACAGTTTTCAGTAATGAAATTGAATACCCTTCCTTTTCGAACTGCTCCGGTATACCCTTCATAGTATTGTAATCGGCAAAATCTTTAATAATATTAGTTCCAATGTTAATTTTATTTACAAAAACGATTTCTGCAATTTCATTCCTGCTAAAATAATTCAAGAACTCTTCATCAATCAATCCCCCGATCTTAGCAGGCAAACCGACATTGATCCCATTAACAGCCCCACCCGTAAATTCAATTCGATCGTTATTCATATCCCCATAATTAATTACCATTGCATTACATATAACCTTTTTACGGAGAGTAAACTCACCCAGATTACCAATGTTTATAAAAACATCTATGCCATCCAAACCACTCGCAATATCATCTGTTACCCTCACCGCCAATCCTGTCTCATCAAAAACATCCTCTATCTCCTTTTGAACCGATTCCTTCTCTTTGGTTATGATAGTTAAGAACTTTGCTAAAGGCGATAACTGCCAGATAAAGAAATACAACAGGTTACGGTTGTCTGTATCAAGTATTGCCATGTTGAATTCTCTTATGTCCATACCTTTATCAATGGATACCAACCTTAAAATATTAACCAGCAGCGATGCATAAATAAAATTCCCCGAAAAGGGGTTTTTAATACTATTGCCATTGATAACCTCGTCCGGTGTGCTTTGGGGATAAATACACTTTTTAATTGAATTGTCACGGCAAACCTTAAATACTGTTTTTTGAATACGTCTGACAGTAAAACGCCTTAATTTCTTTAACTCATCCAACGAATAGGGAAGCCTTATAAAAAAAAGACTGAGATCATGGTCAACCGTTATCTTTTTGACTGAATTTTCAGGTAAGTCTATACTGAATATTCTTTTTGTTTTCATGCAAAACAGTTTTATTATTCCTGCTAAAAATGCAAAAATATTCTTATTTTCCTGTCTGTCATTATCACTAAAAACTATAAGGCCTACATTGTTCATCTCCGTATCCCATACCTTTTATAAGTTGGCTATATACTAATCCTATTTGATACGGAAGCTAAATATTCATAAATATATAATCTCAAGGATGCATGTAATAAATGCAGGGAAAAATATTCCAGATGTTTAAGTTTGTTTTTCATAACTTTCTGTACCTGATCAGTGTGCATCCATATTCATGAGTGAAGTTTACTATGGTTTAAACTCATAGTTTCTGTCCGTGTTTTGCTCAGTCCACTCATGATAGCCGTTTATCTCCTTGAGATTCCTGTTGAGAACATCCCAAACATTCCAGACATCCTCAATCGCAAAATACAGGCTCCATGCACAAGTACCTGCAAGCTTGTATTTATGCACCAGAGAGGTTCTTAAGTTTATCGAATTATGATCCTCCAGCCAGAGTCTATGAAGTGTACCGTCCTTTTTGTATTCGGCATAGAACTGTCCGCTTTCCTCATCCCAGACCACTTTAGCATTATTTTCAATTATATTGTTTTTTGCCCCCTTCATTGTCAATGCACTGCTTGTGAGATTCCCGTCCTTTTCCTTCCACAGCCGTGCATAAAAGGGAATGCCTAAAAGAAGCTTCTCCCTCGGAACTCCTTCCACCTCCAGCACTCTTTTCAATATCTTCTCCTGCCAACTAACCTGTGCCACCGATCCGGCTACAGGAGATGAACTCCAGTGCTGGTCATACGCCATATACATTATATAATCCACCGGCTCGCTCAAAGCCTTTTTATCATAGCAGGCAATGTCGTTGACATCTACGGATACCACCAATCCCTGTTCTCTTAAAAGAGGAGATATCTCTCTTACAAACTGTGTAAATACATCCCTATCATCCTGGTACATGTTTTCGAAATCAATGTTTATGCCGTCAAGGTCATAGAGAGCTGCATAAGCAAGTATCTCTCTGATAAGGTTGTCCCTTGAATCAGTGTTGTTCAAGAGCTTGCTTGTCATCTTGGTATCTGTGAAGTCATTACTTAAAAGGGCCCACACCTGGTAACCTTCACCATGGGCCCATTCAACATACTTTGAGTATGCTCTGTTTATAAGTTCCCCATTCTCATTTTTTACCTGAAACCATGTGGGCGAAATGACATCAAGTCCTTTTAACTCCCCTACCGAGCTGTGATTCTCCCTCCTTGAGTACACCATATCCCATACAAGGTTTATCTTGCCCTTTTCCGGCTTCCAGACAGTCTTTCCCTGACCGTCTTGCACAAGCTCCTGAACAATCATTCTTTTTACAACCACAAACCGTTTCTCGATATATCCAATAGCTCCGTCCCAGGTTCTGACCTTATACCATTTATCATACTCCTCAAAAATTCTTAAAGTGTTCTTATCGATATTCTCCGCGTTCATATCGAGTTTTTTGATAATCGGATGCCGGATGGAACGTCCTTTTCTTACAACAGCATTGGGGTCTATCGGTTCGGCAATCTGTCTTATAGTGTTTTTATAATCAATAATAATTGCATTGCTGTCTTTAATGTATGATACCTCAATACCGTAAAAATCGGCCAAAAACTCTATAGGTATATATATAACATCATTATCCTTTGTCACAGGTATGTTCAGAGTTATAGGCTCATTGTTCACAATCGCATTAAGGTTATCCGTCTTCATCCTTATGACTCTGTCCTTGGTAGTAATGGTAACCTTCTCCAAAGCCTCATCCCAAAAAATATTTGGGTCAAAATACTCTTTAACCACTTCAAACGGAAGAAGTATCTCCCCTTCCAAAAGTTTGGGCTTATTCCCGGATATCACCTGCTCGCCCTCGATTACCAAAAAAAGCTGTCCTTCACTAAAAGCAGGAACCACATCATTATTCGGCTTAAAATAAAGATAATACCCCAGAGGAATAACTGCCAAACCTGATAGAACAAGTATAAATAATAAAACAGCAAGAATTGTCCTCTTCATTTTGACCCCCTATAAATTAGTCTCAATCATATAACATTATACAACAAAATTCGTGGTAATTCACCAAATAAATAAAGGAAGAGGCGTAGGATTTCTAATTACAAAATATTCCTAATGAATTATCCATCAACAATATTTCATTATTAAAATTATCTAGAAACAATCTATTTAACTAATCAAAAAACTTTCTTGGAATCATTGCTTTGATTGTCTCAAGCATTTTATCATCAGGCTCAAAAAGTACTAAAACTCTCTTTGCTTTCTCATCCTCATCGGCTTTTTTAATTGTAATAAAAAAATAAATATCCTGAGAATCCAATGAACTTACAGCCATTATTTTGTCCGAAATTCCTTTTACTGCTTCGTCAAGCTTCTCGGAGGCTACCTTGGCCATAATCTCAAAATCCCTACAGTTCGCATTTATAAGATTCTTTCTGTTTTTCTGATTTACAATTTTATCTATTTCCAACTGCCCGTTTGTGAGTGCATATTCAAATTCTATTCTTCTCGACACTATTACAAGATAAGCAACATACCCGATTCCAATACACAGAAATACAGAAGTGGCATAAGGCCCTAAAAAAAGAATTAACAGCGTCATTAACACAACCGCAAGAATTATTGAGCCAAACACTATAACATTATCTAAAGTATCCCTCTTCTTTTTAACCAGCTTCTCAATAAAAATATCCATCATTTACCTCACTCAATGTAAAACTCTTAATACTGTAAATTATATAATATATAAATATTTTGTACAAATCAAGGCATATTCCAGAGTGCATTAAATAAATGTCAAGAAGAATATGCCATATTCTAATACTATAAAAAAACAGATAGACGGCGTAGTCTCATAACTACACCGTCTAATGAAAAACTTAAACTTCCTTTTTGCACACCCGATTTTTTAGGGCTTTTCTTTTCATGAATCGAATTTAAATTAGTACATTCCGCCCATTCCACCCGGAGCAGCCATAGGTGCAGCTTCTTTTTCCGGAATATCGCCAACAACAGCTTCAGTCGTAAGCAACATTGATGCAACCGAAGCAGCATTTTGGAGTGCTGACCTTGTAACCTTTGCAGGGTCTACAATACCAACTTCAATCATGTTGACATACTTTTCGTTCAGTGCATCAAAACCCATGCCCTTATCGCTGTTCTTAACCTTTTCAACTATTACAGAACCTTCAAGACCGGCATTGGTTGCGATCTGTCTAACCGGCTCTTCCAAAGCTCTCAAGATTATCTGAACACCGGTTTTCTCGTCCCCGGTTACAGTTTCAAGAAGCTTTTGAACTTTTGGAATTGTGTTTATTAAAGCAGTACCTCCACCGGATACTATTCCTTCTTCAACAGCAGCCTTTGTTGCAGCAAGGGCATCCTCTATTCTCAATTTCTTTTCTTTCATTTCAGTTTCGGTAGCAGCACCAACCTGAATAACTGCTACGCCGCCGGAGAGCTTAGCAAGTCTCTCTTGAAATTTTTCTTTGTCGAAATCCGACGTGGTTTCTTCGATCTGGGCTTTTATTGATGCAATTCTCTTTTGAATCTCTTCCTGACTTCCGGCGCCGTCAACTATAATGGTATTTTCCTTCTGAACCTTCACCTGTCTTGCCCTACCTAACTGTTCTATAGTAGTATCCTTCAAATCCAGGCCAAGATCCGATGTTATAACCTGCCCGCCGGTAAGAATTGCGATATCCTCAAGCATAGCCTTTCTTCTGTCACCAAAGCCCGGTGCCTTTACAGCTACGCATGTAAATGTTCCTCTCAACTTGTTTACAAGTATTGTTGCTAAAGCTTCGCCCTCAACATCCTCTGCTATAACAACCAGTTTTTTGCCCTGTTGTACTATTTGTTCAAGGAGCGGGAGAACTTCCTGCACATTGCTTATCTTTTTATCGGTGATCAAGATATATGGATCGTCGATAACTGCTTCCATCTTCTCAGTATCAGTAACCATGTATGGTGATACATAGCCCCTGTCAAACTGCATACCTTCAACCACTTCAAGGTTTGTACCCATGGTTTTTGACTCTTCAACGGTAATAACCCCGTCATTTGTAACCTTTTCCATTGCATCGGCTATCAAGTTTCCAATAACCTCATCATTGGCGGAAATTGATGCAACCCTTGCTATATCCTCTTTTCCCTTTACCTTCTGGCTGATTTCCTTAATACCTTCAACAGCTGTATCAACTGCTTTGGATATACCTTTTTTCAGGATCATCGGATTTGCACCAGCTGCAACATTTTTAAGTCCTTCCCTGATAATTGCCTGAGCAAGAAGAATTGCAGTTGTGGTACCGTCACCGGCAACGTCATTGGTTTTAGTTGCAACTTCTTTAAGAAGCTGTGCACCCATGTTTTCAAATTCATCTTCGAGCTCAATTTCCTTTGCAATTGTTACACCATCGTTTGTGATTAACGGTGAACCGAATTTCTTATCCAACACAACATTCCTGCCCTTAGGACCAAGAGTAACCTTTACTGTATCCGCTAACTGATTAACACCGCTTTCCAGGGCTTTTCTTGCCTCTTCACTGAACTTTATTTCCTTTGCCATATAATAACCTCCTTTAGGTATACTTTTTTCGGACAATCATAAAATAAGTACAAAAATAAGTAAGAATTATAAAGTCGTTACCTTACTCAAAATTAAATCCTTGAGTGGCACCGACATATTACTCAACTACCGCAAGTATGTCTCCCTGCTTTAAAATTGTATACTCCTGACCGTCAAATTTGACTTCCGTACCGGAATATTTGCTTATTATAACCTTATCTCCAATTTTCACTTCCATTTTAACTTCTTTTCCATCTACAACAGTACCCGGTCCAACTGCAACAACTTCAGCCACCTGTGGTCTTTCTTTAGCTGAGCCCGGCAAAACGATTCCACTCTTTGTGGTTTCTTCACTTTCTACCATTTTAACAACAACTCGGTCCGCTAATGGTCTAATATTCATATAAAAACCTCCTCTTTAATATTTATTTAAAATATATGTCCGTTTATTATTAGCACTCACCGAAAGTGAGTGCTAATCGCAAATATAATATTATTATATTACCCTTTTTTATATCAAACATGTATTTTTTCTATATTTTATTGTTTTGAGAGAATATTCGGAGAAGAGCGTAAAATACGTTAATATTTCATTGATTTTCTTTAGTTTTCGTCAAAGCAAACGTATTTACCTGTTTACATTAAGTAAATGCGAAAAAAACTCGCCATAAACTTGAGTTTCTTGTGCATCTTCTTTGGCACAGATAACTTTATTATGTTTACGCAAAGGGCAACAGCACCTTGAATAGATTCTGGGACCCAATATTTATGAATTTGACCAGTCCGATGGATGCGAAGGAATTTTTCACTCTCTTCATTCCCAATCCGGATTTCATAAACCTTCTTTTTGTGTCTAATGTCAAAAGCCTTTGATAAAGCCATGAATTTCTTCTGTCAGGATTATTCTCTCTTGAAAACCTGTAAATGCTGTTATTAGCTATAAGGGCACCGGGATTGCTGATCTCAATGTTCTTTTTTGTAACGGTAATTGTTATTCCCTTTGAAACATCAAGGTAATCCCTGTGAACCAGAGCATTGGCAATAACCTCTTCCAATGCATCGAAGGGATAATTCTCAGCCCTTATAATACTTCTCATATACTCTGACACATCGTCAAGCATTCTTAGTATATTCCCGTAAAACAGCCGCACATCTTCTTTGCAAACCACCTTGATATACACATGGGGAAGATATAAAAAAGGATTTTTCCCGAAAAGCAACAACCCCCCTATGGTTGGGTGATACCCCGCTCCCTCAAGCAGTTCACCGATTATTCCCAGTGCCTCAAGAATCAGCTCACTGGGATTATCGCTGAACACATTCAGTGTTTTAAAATAATCCTTTATAAGGTCATAATCCAATTCTTCCAAACCCACATTTTTCAGTATCACAGTCTCATAAGACATAAGACCGTTTTCCTGGAGGAGATTTGCAACCTCATTTCTTCTGGCTACTCCGGTTGTTGAACCCCTTCTTATATAAAAAGCCCCGTTTTGGATCATCTGATGAGGCTTGTTATTGCTTTTGTAAACAGTGATGGCAGCAATCATCTTTCCCTCAATATTAAAAAAATCAACGGATATGGGGACAGGAGGGTCACACCGGTTGTATATAATCTGCTGAATTTGCTCTTCCGAAAAATTAGCAGGATCAATTCCTAATATTCTCTTTGTTTTATCTTCAATGCCAAAAAGAATATAGCCCCGCCCACCTCTGGAATTGGCCATGGCAATTACATCCTTGGTGAGTTCCTTCTTATCACTCTCAGTGAATAAATTAAGCTCAGCTTTAAAATCAAGTTTCGGTCCCTCTTCCTTTTTCAGCAACTGCCTCAGCTTATACTCATCCATTGACTTTTACCTCCGGAATAGCCTCTATCTTCTCTTTTTCAGTTCTTCATATATATCATCCAGCTTAACTCCTCTTTCCACCATTAAAACAAAGAGGTGATAAAAGAGGTCGGATATTTCATAAACTACTTCGCCCTTTTCTTTATTCTTTGATGCTATAATAACCTCTGCGGCCTCTTCTCCGACTTTTTTTAATATTTTGTCAATGCCCTTTTCAAACAAGTAATTGGTATAAGAGCCTTCCTTGGGATGTATGGTTCTGTCGACTATTACATCATATACTTCCTGAAGTATTTTAGCCTTTTGAGCGGCATAAACCTTATTTTCATCAAATACCTTTTGCGATGTTTCCTTTAATTCGTTTTCGGAAAGCTCTCTGTAAAAACAGGAGTAGTGACCAGTATGACAGGCAGCTTCCACCTGCTCAACCTTTAAAAGGAGAGTATCACCGTCACAGTCTACACTGATGGATTTTATATTCTGGAAATGACCGGAGGTCTCTCCCTTAAGCCACAGCTTGTTTCTGCTCCTGCTAAAATAATGAGCCTTCCCCGTCTCTAGCGATTTTTTCAAGGCTTCTTCATTCATATAAGCCATCATGAGTACTTCATTGGTCTTATAATCCTGTGCGATAGCAGGGATTAATCCCTTATCGTCAAATTTTATTTGTTCTAATATATTTTCCATTTTTATTTACCCCCAAACCTACATTCTTACTTCTATACCCCGGCCTTTTAAATATTTTTTAAGTTCCATTATTTCTATTTCTTTAAAGTGAAATAGGGATGCGGCCAATACAGCATCAGCCTTTCCGTCCACCAGAGCATCATAGAAATGCTCCATCGTACCCGCACCGCCGGAAGCAATGACTGGAATCCTCACGCTTTCGGATACCTTCCGGGTAAGTTCAATGTCGTACCCTTCCTTTGTTCCGTCGCAATCCATGCTGGTAAGAAGAATTTCACCGGCACCCAGCTTTTCCACCTCTAAAGCCCATTCCAAAACGTCTTTTCCCGTATTGTCCCTTCCGCCGTTAATGTATACATCCCAACCGGAGTTATACTGCCGTCTTTTTGCATCGATTGCCACCACAACACACTGGCTTCCGAAACGTGATGCCGCTTCCGATATAAGTTCCGGTCTTTTTATTGCAGCGGTGTTTACGGATATTTTATCCGCCCCGGCCTTAAGTATTTCTCTGAAGTCCTCAACAGTTCTTATCCCTCCACCCACCGTAAAAGGAATAAATACCTGCTCTGCAACCTTTTTAACCACATCAATCATGATATTCCTTGCATCTGCCGAAGCTGTTATGTCCAGAAAAGTCAGCTCATCTGCCCCGGCCTTATCATAATATGCAGCGATTTCAACAGGGTCACCGGCATCTCTTATATTGACAAAATTTACTCCCTTAACAACTCTTCCATTATGAACATCCAGACATGGAATAATTCGTTTTGTCAGCATTTTTAATCCCCCTTATTTTGCTATTTCAATTGCTTCCTTTAAATCCAGGTCTTTCGTGTAAAGTGCTTTACCCACAATAGCTCCGGAAACACCAACTTCCTTCAGATTTTTAATATCCTCAAGCTTGCTTACTCCACCGGAAGCTATTACTTCTATTCCGACAGACTTCACCATTTCTTCCATAGCCTTAAGGTTTGGACCTGCAAGCATTCCATCCCTTGAAATGTCCGTATATATTATGGTACTTGCCCCCAGCTCCTCCATCTTTTTGGCAAATCCTACTGCCGTAAACTCACTGGTTTTAGCCCAACCTTCTATTGCCACCATTCCGTCTTTCGCATCTATCCCTATAGCAATACTGTCTCCAAAACTCTTCAATGCATTTTTTACCAAATTGGGATCCTTCACCGCTGAAGTTCCCAATATTACACGGTGAATGCCCTTGCATAAAATGGTTTCAATCATTTCTATAGTCCTTATTCCTCCACCGATTTGTACCGGAATACCTAGCTTTACAGCCATCTCACTTATAGTGGGGATATTCTGTACATGACCGGTTCTGGCTCCGTCCAAATCAACCACGTGCAGATACTGGGCACCCAACTGTTCCCACTTCAGTGCCATTTCCACCGGATTGTCAGAATAAACGGTAACCCTGTCGAACTCACCTTGTGCAAGTCTGACACATCTTCCATCCTTAACATCCACAGCCGGATAAATAATCATACAAAGCTTACCTCCTGTGTACACTTAAATTTTTCCATGCTATGAAGTAGATTGCTTCCCTTCATGCTTTTTTATAATTTATAAGACGCAAAATTTCTCAACATACCAAGCCCCACATCACCGCTTTTTTCCGGATGAAACTGGGTGGCAAAAACATTACCCTTTTGTACCGCAACAGCAAAATTGATGCTGTAGTTGGTTGAAGCAATAACTATATCTTTATCATCGGCATCAAGATAATAAGAATGAACAAAGTAAACATAGGTTTTTTTGCGAATACCGTCAAACAACGGTGACTGACGCGATATTTCGAGACAGTTCCACCCCATGTGGGGAACCTTAAGATTACCGAAGGGAAGCTGCTTTATTGCCCCCTTAAGTATCCCGATACCATTGCAGTTTTTTCCGCCTTCCTCGCTGTAATCAAATAAAAGCTGCATTCCAAGGCAGATACCCAAAAAGGGTTTACCGCTGTCAATAACCTTTCTCACCACTTCAATCATGCCGTTTTTTTCAAGACTGTACATGGCATCGGCAAAAGCACCGACACCCGGTAGCACCACAGCATCTGCATTTAATATGAAATCTTTGTCCGAAGATATTTCTGCTTCATAACCAATAAAATGAAAAGCTTTTTCAACGCTTCTTAAATTTCCCATTCCATAATCTATTATTGCAATCAAACTTGTTCCACTCCACAATTAAATTTAATCATGCAAACAACTAAAACTCCCCTTTACCGAATAGGTATACGGGGAGTGCTGTTGTTTAATCCAGTTTCTTGCCTGTCAGGCGTTCATATGCTTCAA
>DAOOJC010000017.1:0-5498 GCA_035384905.1 Acetivibrio sp.
GGCTTTTCCATATCCTTTTCCTTAATAGTCAGTATTGCTGCTTGAGACCTGGCTTCAACCTCAGTTTTTATCTCGCTTGGTCTTTTCCCGATGACTTCTTCATTTCTTTCAAAGGGTTCATTAAACACAGCATGAATATATGCCTCTTGCTTTTGTCCTTCAATAAGAAACTGTACCTTGTCAATGCCGGGAAGTTCCGTCATGGTATTGATTATTGAGTGTAGTGTCATTGACTCTCCTGCCGATCCTCCGGGGTGATTGTCGACAAACTCTCTTGAAAGATTAAGGGTGCAGATACTGTTCTCCGTTGATGCCGACAAAAGCCTTGTTCCCTCAGGTATGGCTGAATGTAAGTCTTCACTTTTTGGCCCCTCTTGCAATTCTTCAAATACCAGTTTTTCTATTTGTGTGTTTTGGCTTATTTCAACTTCCCTTTTCTCGGCAACAACTTTGTCTGCATCGGTATTTGCAAAATAAAGGGTAATTGTTCTCTTTCGCACTGAATCTTGGTCTGCCGGTTTTGTATTCTCCGGTAAAACGGCTGTATTGGTATTTTGCGGGTTAACAGCTGAAGCGGATGGATTAGGTCCCCCACTGCTTGTGTTATTGATTAATCCTCTTAAGTTATCAAAATTTGCAACAAGTACTATTGCCAAAAGAAGTACTGCTGCAGTCGCCGCAATAGGCTTTATAACATGCATTGCCTTATAAAAAGCTTTACCTGCCCAAGACTTCTTATTCTTGCTGTATTTATTCATATCAATGGCCTCCATTACATTTTTACTGATGCTCTTACTCGCCAAAGAACTGTCCTTTGCATAGGATTCAGTATATTTCAGCACGACATAGTGTCTTCTGCATTTTTCACATGTGTCCAGATGTTCTTTGATTCTCTTTTTCTCTTCATCCGACAGCTGATTTTCAGTGTATTTAATTATGTCTTCAAAATCAAAATTGCACTTCATTTTTACTTACCCCCCTTTTCCAGTTTTTCATACTTCCTGCATATTGTCTGCTTGGCTCTTTGTATTTTCATCTTTGCAGCTTCGGGCGAAATTCCTAAAATATCTCCGATTTCTTTAAAGGAAAAATCCTGTATGCATCGTAAAAGCAAGGCTGTTTTCTGGTCCTCTTTAAGATCGTCAATCAGTTTGATTATTTCTCCACGCTGCTCCTTTATTTCGTAAGCTATCTCAGGATAGTCACTAAAGTTTGCAGGAAGGTCCGGTACGTTTGTGTAATAGTCGATTTTTTTATAATTATTCACTTTTCTGTACTCACTCCTAAGAGTATTTATGGCTATACGGTAAAGCCAGGTGGAAAAACTCCATTTATTGTTGTATTTATAAAGGTTGTTATATACCTTTATAAACACCTCCTGGGTTATCTCTTCTGCGTCTTCCCGCGAGTATGTCATCTTTGAAAGAAAGTTGAATAATTTGTCCTGATATAATGTTATCAACTCTTCAAAGGAATCAATATTGCCTTTTAAAGTACTTTCAACCAACATGTTGTCCCGTTCTTTTTTCATAGTTAACACACCAATCATATGCTATTCTCCTCAAAAAGCTTGTTGTTACGTCGATAAATCTTGTTCCGAAAAACCTGTTTATTTGGGTATAAGCTGCTTTTCGAAAAGATTTTGATAATTATTGAATCGTACGACTCGCATCTTTTATGAGATGCTTTATATTATTATACTCATTAAATTGCCGGCAGTAACGGTAAAAATATATTATTTTTTTCGAAAAAAAAATAATATGCACCCGTTTTTGAATAGATTACGAAAGACTAATAGATGAAGAGGTCATGTAGTAGCTTGAAATATAAACCAGCCATCCTTGACCGAAAACCGGAAAACACCGCCGTTCTTTTCGACGATATGGGCCATGCTTTTTGTGCCGAAGCCGTGCCCTTGCTCTTGCTTTGTTGATACAGGGAGGCCATGACGAAAAACCGGTTCAATTTGATAGCGGTTGCGAATGTCAATGCACAGCTTGTTATTCTTGGAAAAGATACGCAGCTGTATGATGCGTTTACTGCTGTCAGTTATTTGTTCCGAGGCTTGTATGGCATTTTCCAAAGCATTTGACAAGAGGGAACAAAGCTCGGTATTACTGAAGGGATATGCATCAGGTAAATTTGCATCTATGGTCAAAAGGATTTTTGATTGTTTTGCTTTGGCGGCGAAAGAGGATAAAATCAGATTGACGGTTTCGTTTTCACAATAACGGACAGGTGTGATGGAATCTATGTCAGACTGGACAGTCTTTAGATATTCTTTGATTTCTTCTATATTTTCCTTGGATGCCATCCTCTGCAAAAGAGAGAAATGATGACGCATGTCGTGCCGGTAAGCTGCGGCATTCTGCTGCATCTGCCGTAACGATTCAAACTCTGTTTGTGCCTGCCTGAACTGCGTATCCAACATATCCCGTTCTCTTTGGATAGATGCCTGTTTTTGCGTTTCGGCATAATACAACAGGACGAACACAAAATAGAAGGTGGATGTTATGAAGGACATAAACTGTACAGCTACCCGTGCTCCACTGTACATAAAATCGGTGTACACTGTGGCAGTGTAGTCGAAAATATAGTAAAAAGCTGGCATTGCACAAAAAAGCACACAAGAACTCACAGAGCGTTCCATAAGATGACGAACGGATTCCACGGCAAATTTTTGTAGGAAATAGTATATCAAAAAAGCAGAAACAATATAACCTACATGGTTTATGGAAACATTGTCAAGAACTTCGCCTAGAGCTGTACCGATCCAGCGGGGAGGCTGGCAGCAAAGAAAGGATGCAAACACAGCAGTCAGGGAAATCAGCCATGGACGCTTCAAATATACTACGATAAAAACAGCAATGGGTAAATGTGAAATCAGCGGATATAATTTAATTGTTGCAGCCATACCCCATGTTTGCAAAGAAATGACCTGCACAACGAAAAGTACCAAGATCAAGCATCCGGCTGCCATATAATTTTTCCGTGTACGTGCCATTCCGGCGAAACTTAGTGCTATCGCTGTACCGAACAGCAATACGGTAAAATAACGGGAGAATGCAATGGTAGTTTCTATCATCCGTTTATTCTTCCTCCATTTGATAGTTAAGATACTGCTGCTTGATTTCCTTTGCTTTTCCTTGGGCAATAGGAACAGTATCAAGGGTTTGCAAGGTTACCTGATGATTGTCTACGGTATCTATATACTGCATATTTACAAGGTAGGAGCGGTGGGTTTTAAGAAAACATCCGTATCTTAAAAGATTATTGCAGACGGTGGAAAAGGACTCGGTGCATTCTATCGTCCTTCCGGAAATTAAGTGATACAACACATTTCTTCCAATCACTTCTGCAAAAACTATATTTGAGATTAATACTCTTTGAATGCCGTCATTACTCTTTACCACAATTGCATCCTCTTCTTTTTTCACTTTTATTTGTTCCAGAAGGTCGTCAAAGGTGGAATAAAATTTCTCCTTAGTGATTGGCTTCAGCACATAGTTGACGGCTTTCACGGAATAACTTTCCAAGGCAAATTCCGGTGATGAGGTAAAAAATAAAATCGGAGCGGTTTTGTCAAAACTGCGGATTTCATTTGCCGCATCAATGCCCGTAAAGCCCGGCATCATAATGTCCAGGCAATATATATCAAACCTCTTTCCTTTGTCTAAGGCTGAAATCAGCTCAAATCCGTTGTGAAAAAGTGTGTATTCGCAATCCAAATGCTTTGATGAACTATATTGCTTTAATAGCTGTACCATATAGGACAGCTCGTTTATATTGTCGTCGCACAGAACAATCTGCAGCAAATTTATTCCTTCCTTTCTTTATCATGGTTTTAATACAGAGATTGGATATCTTGTATTATTTCATGTCGAAATTAATATGATTCATGCAAAAGTTATTTTTATACCGAAAATAATTGATACATTTAATTTAATGAAAAATATCTTTATGCAAATTAACATATAGTATTTCGGCAATATGTCAAGGGGGCTTTAAAAGACAAAAAATTATGTAAACCTTGATTTTTGTGCATAAGAGCATAGATTATTATGTATCAACTTGCCGGGCGGAGAAAAGTCTTCGCCCTTTCTTGCTTTGACATGGTAATGGCTATAAAAATGTTTCCTGTGGTTATGATTGCAAGGGTTTTAGGCTTCGGCAAAGTGACTGTCTAAAGGAGCAGGCTTCGTTTTGTGTGGTGTAACTGTACTTTGTAATGCAGTCAGAGAATACTAACTGGAAAGGATTGATGAAATGAAAAAGCGGTTTATATCCATTTTCCTTCTGGTAGCCATGTTATTTACTCTGTTTCCCGCAGAGCTAATGGCTGTTATGACCGATAACTTGAATACATCGGTCAATATAGTTCAGGAGAAAACAAGGCACGAAAATCCCTTTGTGGATGTTAGTGAGGGCAACTGGTATTATGATGCGGTACAGTATTCACTCCTCAACGGATTCTTCAGCGGTACAAGTCAAAATACCTTTAACCCTGATGGCACGATGACCCGCGGTATGTTTGTCACTGTACTGGGGCAAATGGCCGGTGTTGATCAGAGTGCATACAAGGGGCTGTCCGCCTTCAGTGATGTGGCTCAAGATGCTTACTACGCTCCTTATGTAGCGTGGGCATCAAAGCACGGCATTACCGCCGGTGTCGGAAACGGTAAATTTGACCCGAACGGTCTTGTTACCCGGGAGCAGATGGCCGTGTTTTTTGTGTGTTATTTCGAAAAGTTTGATGTGAACTTTGATACTGGAGCTAATATAACAACAGTTCCACAGGATTTGGACACCATATCGCCATGGGCAAGAGAGAAGGTTTTAAAGCTTTGGAAAACAGGACTTTTGGCCGGTGACGGCACAAACTTTAACCCTAAAGGAAATGCAAACCGTGCCCAGGCTGCTGCACTTTGTATGACTGCGGATAAGGCAGTAAAGACATGGTACAGTGAACCCGGTATCCCGTCCGAAAGAGTCAGTGTGGATCCAAACGACGGGCAGAATCCTGAGACACCGGATACTTCCACTGGTGATTCCGACACGGAAAGCAATACTGAGGATTCTGACAGCGAAGACAGTGAGGGAGATTCCGACACAGGAAAGAACACGGGAGGTTCTAAAAACAACAGCAAGACCACTTATTATAAAGTAACCTTTGTGATTGATTCAAAAAGGGAAGAGAAGCTATATAAAAAGGATACCCTGCTAAGCACCATGCCAATTCCGGCCCAACCTTCCGGAAAGGTGTTTTTAGGCTGGTATTATGATGAAGAAAAGACCAAACCGGTATCCGGCGGTGACAAGTTAAATTCCGACATAACGCTATATGCAAATTTCACTGAAGCTGTCAAACTGGACGAGAGCGGTACACTCAACTTTGTCAGTGTATTGGATCAAGAGCCGGAATTTACTATAACAGTTAAGAAAACTGGAGCTCCTCCGATTTTAGGTACTGACTTCAAATTCCGTAATATTACTGCTCC
>DAOOJC010000017.1:5508-11089 GCA_035384905.1 Acetivibrio sp.
AAACACCGGAAACAGAGGTTGGGGAAGAGGACATGGCAAACATTGAGACTGTGGAGGTCGAAGGCAGTAATGGAGTATGGACAATTAAATCGGCCAACGGAGGATTCACCCCCGGTCATACATATCAAATTGAGCTTATCAATGATGCTGTGATTTATGATGACAGTGCGGATGCTTTTGGGAATATTAAAGACAATAATGAACTATATGATATTACTCAGGTACGTTTCTTTAACTTCAGCATTGCTCAAGACGGAACCATGAATCTAAAGCTAAAAGCCGGCATCAAGTATATTAATGCTGAGAATATCAGTGAAGCAGACGGTGCGAATTTGATGGAGTATGCCGGTTTGTATCTTGCTGGCACAGATGATCAGGGAAACATTACCTATACCGCAAATAACGGAAGCGGCAGCTTTACATACGATGGAGGCGATATTCAGGTGGGTGACGTTGTCTCCATCTATTCGGGAACAATACCCACAAACCGTAAACCGGAAAAAGGAACGGATGACAAAACCTATAACGGTGATGTCGCTTATATGAAAATCATCAACATCGATGGCAGTACCCACTATTATGCAGCAGCTGAGGCTGAGGACGTGCTCTTTACACCTGATGTACTGCCCATTAATGTAGAAGAAGGAAAGGGAACCACCGGGTGGACCGATAACGGTACAACGGTGACTGTTGTCAGCAGCGTGTTGGATTTCTCCTCGTCCGAATATGAAGACATGGGTTTGAATTCCGAGACCACTGTGGATGTGGGAGACTTTTTGGTATTCTATATAGGCAACTTTGGAGAGATTAATGCACAGGACATAACCTACGGTGAAGTTACGAAAATCGAAGTTAATGAAGACAGTACCACTACCATTAATTATAATCCGGTGGAAGAAAAAGATATTCTGTCAGCTATGGAGCTTTACGATGAAACAAAGCTTCCCAAAGATGAGATTTTGGACTCCATCAATAAAAACAAAGAAGAAATACAAGAAATCATTGAAGCCCAATTGATGGGGAGCAACTTCTTTGATGAAGCCGGTGAATATCTTGCCGAGCTGGCCCTTCAAACCGATGAGGTTAGGGAAGTATTTGGCGATGATTTGACCCTGTCTGACTGTACTATTACCTACGCAGACGGCACACCTCTGGGGGCAAATGAACTGACACTGATGGGCAATATCATAGACAAGGATCAGGACGGCAAGAAGCCGAAGGTCTCTGTGAGTGTTTCAACCCTAACGACTCACTTTGATCCTAAACTCGTCGGATCCGGGATACGTGCGGAAGTTGCGGTAAGCTATAAATTCAAGATCCAGAAAAAAGGCAATAATAATATTATGGAGGTCGAGTTGACTGCTTTCTTCGAGCAGGAGTTTACTTTCGGTTTTAACGTCAGTGGAGGTGCCGTTTGGAAATGGAAGTGGAAGATTATACCTTATATTGACGATTATCGAATGACCGGAAATTTGGATATCGGAACATATACCGGACTGGGTATCACCACTACTGCAAAACTGACTCAAGCCAAGGAAGAATGGGGAATGCCATGGCCCAATAGTGCGAAGGAAGCCAAAGCTACCGGAAAAATCTTCAGCTTGAGTAAATCCATCAAGGAATTAGTGGAATCGGTGAGGACTGTCCTTCCCGAAGAAGAGGCTACCGGCAGTGGCGGACTGGCTGAGAAGTATGCGAGGTTTATGGAAGATGCCAATGAAGAGTGGGTGGATCTGGTTTCGGTTAACCTTATAAACTTACGTAGTGCGGTGGATCCCCTTCATATCCTTGCCTTTGGTCTTGACGTCGATTTTGTGGTTTCTGCCAACTTGAATGTGGCTATTGGAATGACCTTCCAATACGAGAACTTCAAGCGACACTCCTTTACTCTGCTTCTCTTCAGTAAGAAGAGTGAAAGTGAAAGCATCGACTTGTCCACCAACGGTTACCAGTTTGACTTCTATGTCATGGGTACTGTCGGTATCAGGGCAGGTGTAAGGGTAAAGGTTACGATGGGACTTTTCAGTACAAAGCTGGCTGCCATCGGGTTGCAATTTGAAGCAGGAGCCTATGTCCGATTATGGGGCTACTTCTATTACCATCTGGAAAACTGGAAGGTAGACGGAAAGTGGCAAAAAGAAAGCGGCTACTCCGGTGCACTTCTTATCGAAGTTGGTGCCTATCTGGATATAAAATTTATTGCTGAGGCTTTAAACGGCAAATACTCCTACACGCCTTCCATCTATGTTAAGGAGTGGCCGTTGTGGTCAGCGGGACAGCGGGAAAATGTCTATGACTTTGCCTATGAAGATAACCTGACCTTTGATATTTTGAACGTCAGCACTTATACCCTCCCCAAAACAGTCTTTGATATGTATTGGATGGATATCAAGACCGGTGAGCTGGAGGAAGGTTTTAATAACAAGATAAAGAATTTTGACAGCAACAAGGCACCCGGCGGTGATGATGAAGAGTACTTTGCCGTGGAGCTTTCCAATCGGAACTTCAGCTATAATCCTGTTAACAATCAGATTACAGTAAACACCGATTCGGGTGAAGTGGCTCAAAGCTGTGAAATGAATATTACATGGAAGGGTACATCCCTGTCCGGACTTTCCGAGGTACTCAGCAGAACTGTCAAGCTCAACTGGAGTAACGAGAAAAATGCCGGAACCATTGCCTTTGAATCTAATGGAGGCTCAGTTGTTCCGATGGTACGTTTACTTACAGGGACACCTCTCACGGGTAGAATGCCGGCACCTCCTGTAAGACTGGGATATACCTTTGCCGGATGGTATGAGGATGCTGATTTTAGTACAATATTTGATGCTGCGAATATGCCTGCAGGTAACAAGACCCTATATGCCAAATGGACACCAAATGACGTTAGTTATATTGTGGAGCATTATCAAAAGGCATTGAACGGTCAGTATGTGCTGGTAAAAACCGATAAAGACCAAAAAGGAAAAGTCGGTGAACAGACTGCTGCTGTTGCCGAGACATATACCGGCTTTACGGCTCAGCCTGTAAAGCAGCAAACCATCGTTTCCGACGGTTCCACCCGAGTTACCGTTTACTATGACCGCAATTTGTATGATTTGAAATTTGTGTATGGCAACGGCAGTAATGATATTAGCTTAAAAGTAGCATACGGTTCTGACATTGTAAAACCTTCCAATCCTTTGAAAGCGGGGTACAGCTTAGACGGTTGGGATGCGGATATTCCCAGCACCATGCCTGCAAATAACCTGACCTTTACCGCCCGGTGGACTGAAAGGACTGATACACCTTACAAGGTGAAGCACTATAAACAAAATCTGGATGAATCCTATAAGCTGGAGCAGACCGATGAAAAGACCGGCACCACAGGACAGCTCACCGATGCTGTAACTAAAACTTATACAGGATTTACGGCAAAGACCTTCGCACAGAAAACTATTCTGCCCGACGGAAGTACCGTTGTAGAAATCTATTATGACCGCGATAGCTTCGCTTTATCATGGAATGTAAACGGCGGAAAACCTTTGACAGGATCGTATACCTATGGCAGCGTTAAGTACGGAACGCCTATCAAGAAACCCGACATGCCTACCAAAACCGGTCATACCTTTGCCGGATGGTATATGGATGAGGAACTGACTGCAGCATTGGAGGATAATGCTACAATGCCTGCAAAAGATATCACCATGTACGCAAGCTGGGAGGTGGAACAGTATACCATTAGCTTTGACAGCAATGGTGGAAGCCCGGTACCACCTATTACCCAGGAGTACGGTACAGCCGTTTCCGAGCCGGCGGCTCCGGTTAGAGCAGGCTATAACTTTACCGGATGGAAGCTAAACGGAGAGAATTATACATTCACTACCATGCCTGGAGAAAATATTACACTGATTGCCCAGTGGACAGCCCATACCAATATACCGTACACGGTGGAACACTATTTTGAGAAAGTGGACGGAAGCTATCCTTCCATCCCTGATGAAACCGAGAATTTGACAGGTACTACCGATTCTACGGTTACTGCAAATGCCAAGGATTATACCGGATTTACTTTTGACTCCGGTGTCAGCGGAACAGTTACCTCCGGCACGATTTCGGCAGATGGCAGCTTGGTATTGAAGATGTACTACACCCGAAACAGTTACACTGTGACATGGGATGGCAACGGCGGTAATGTGGATACCAATGGTGCAACAACGGGCAGCGTGAAGTATGGTGCTGATATTACCAGTCCCGCTAATGATCCTGTCAGAACAGGGTACACCTTTAATCAATGGTCCGGATATACCGAAAACATGACCATGCCTGCTGAGAATATAACATTTACCGCAGAATGGACAATAAATCAGTATACCATTACCTTTGACGATATTTCTACCGAAGAAGACGTACAAGGTATGTTTATAACCAGCAGGCTTATAGTTAACGGAACAGGTACTTTGACTGTCACCAGCGGTACAGGAGGGGCAAAATATAACTGCGGTATCCGGGTTGGATCACGAGGAAATGACTTTAGAATTAATGGCCTTGAGGTAAAGGCCTTTGCAGGTGCTGCAGGAAGCGGAGGCAAGAGCTATGGAGTATTCATGGATTCTTCTATTGGAACATATGTTGTCCAGTTGACAAAAGGTACACTGGAGACTCATGGATACGATTGTGCGGGATACGCTAGTCTCAGTACTGCCGAATACTTTATTATAAATCAATATCAGCAAAAGTTTGCTACCATTACTGTCAGCGAAAACTACGACGGAACTGATGCAATTGATGTAGAACAGAATGCAACCTACCAAAATTACAAGTACATGTATGTCACAAATCCGTAAAGACTAAAACCGTGGTGGGGGAAACCCTGCCTCGGTGCACTTAAAAGCAAAAACTCAAGGACATGGAGTCCCTTTGCTTTTTGATCATTTTCTTTGTGAAATCCGGCAATCAAAAGTTTAAGGGGTATCAAAGCTCTTTGCTTTTGGGTTATAAAAAGGGTGAGCGTATGAAACTACATTTATTTTTAGCGGCAATATTGATGAGCATATTTTTGACTGTACCTGCTCAGGCAGAAGAGGCTGAACTGGTACGTATTGCTATAATTGACACCGGAATATCCACTGCCGCAATTAGTGAAAGGAATTTAGCTAAAGGACGAAACTATATTCTGTCCAATGCTACTACTGAGGACACTATGGGGCACGGTACAGCCGTTGCTGCCATTATTGCAGGCAGTGAAACGGCAGGGGTTACCGGCCTTTATCCCGAGGCGGTACTGGTGCCCCTGGTTTATTACAGCAAAAACGAGGACAATACAGCTTTTAAGGGAGATTTACCCATGCTGGCACAGATTATCCGGGACGCAGTGGATGTTTACGGTTGCCGAATTATTAACATCAGCTCAGGAGCACGGGTAGATACTCCAACTCTTCGGGATGCGGTGGCATGGGCGGAACAGCGTGGTGTTTTGGTGGTTTCCTGTGCCGGAAACGACGGTGACGGTACGGCCTATTATCCGGGAGCCTTTTCCACTGTCCTTTGTGCCGGAACTGTAAACCCGGAAGAGGATGGTCCTGCTAGCTTTTCCAACCGA
>DAOOJC010000018.1:0-10968 GCA_035384905.1 Acetivibrio sp.
AGTCCTGAACTGTTAGTTGAGGTCAAGGAGAATTATAAAGAAATAATTGAAGCCATAGACAGCCTTAAGGAAAAACAAAAGACAGCTTTTATATTAAGGTATTTAAGAGACTTTTCCTATAAGGAAATCGGAAAAATAATGGGAATTTCACAGGAAGCTGCCAAAATGAAAGTTCAGAGAGCAAAATCTGCACTTGCCCAGAGGATACTAAACATGGGAAGGAAAGGTGATTAAAATGAAATGTATATATATGGATGAAATAATAAATTGCGATGTGGATTCTTTGTGTAATGAAAAATCTGAAGAAATAAACAAGCATATAAGCACTTGCAAGGACTGCAGAAATTATTTGGGGGCACTTTTGATATCCAAAAAATATATTGCCAAAGAACCAAAAATGGATAAGTATTTTTATATGAAGGTTATTAATGCTGTTGATGCTGGCAGGTATAAAAAATCTAAACTGACTTTCAAGGTTCTGTCGTTTTTCGAAAGACTAAAACCTGCTTTGAAAGCAACTTTCGGAACCTTGGCAATCTTTGTGTCAATAGCCCTGTTATTAACGAGCGGAATATTTGATAATCTCGGTAGCTTGATCGGTAAAAACAACAATAATATTTTCTATAGTGATGACCCGACAAATTTAACTATTTTACAAACAAAGGGACAAGATATTGTTACTGAGGATGGTGAAATCTTCAATATCAGAGGTATTACCCTGACCAACAACTTCTGGGGCAACTGGGTCATCGGAGAATCGGAGAAATTGCAAAGTGAAGGTAAGGACCCAATTATAAGGCCGCTTGTGCAAGATGAATGGGTTTTGACCGAGGATGATTTTGAGCGAATTAAAAGCCTCGGATGCAACACGGTTTTATACGACATCAATTATCAGCTTTTTGCAGAAGACAACCCAAGCAGGGAAGCTAATCTTGAAAGGCTGAAAGGACATATCCGGCGTTTTTCTTCGATGGATATTTATACTGCCATAATGCTTATGGCTCCTCCCGGGTTGGATTCGGCCAATGATATTCACGAAAAGAACAAACATGGTTCAATCCGTTTAAAATCCGTATTTGAAGATGATATTTACTATGAGCAATGGATAAAAATGTGGAAGTATTTAGCCAATGAACTCAAAGACTTTAAAGGTGTGGCAGGATACGGAATAATAAACCAGCCAAGAACCCCCAGTGACAGTGAAGGTGGAATCGAGGTATTCACAGAGCGTTTAAACAATGTATGTAAGGAAATACGTAAAATCGACAAAAAACATATCATATTTGTTCCTGAATATAACAGCAAGGAAGCCAATCCCGGCGAGTCATATTGGAACGACGAGACCCAAAGTAATACAATAGACAAAGGTGAACAAGGTATTATTTGGGAAAGAGGTTTGGTAAAGGTAGATTCATCAAACGTGGTATACCTGTTCCACTTTTTTGAACCCTACAGTTTTGTCAACGACGGTATTGGGGACTTTGACGCCTCAAGCCTGGAGTCCCAGGTAAAAAGCCGTTATGAGTGGGCTAAAAACATCGGCAAAGCCCCGTTATTAACCGAGTATGGAGTTTCCCGGATAAACAGCGTGGATAAACGCGTGGAGTGGCTTCAGACCGTCCACAGTATTTTCAATAAGTACGGTATATCTGCATCCTATTTTCAGTATAAGACTTCTGTAGGTGCTTATGTAAGTATGGAAACGGGTTTTAATGCTTTATACGGTGAATATACCGGCTGGAAGAATGAAATTAGTTTGATTCCTTTTGGATTTGCAAATGAAAACGTTGCTTCTGCTGCAAAAGAGAATCATTTTTCTGAAGCATATGAAAAGTATTACTTAAAAAACAATTATATAGAGACTATTTCAATACTGGACAATCAACCGGTCCTTGAATCACTACAGGATTTTTGGAAATAAAGACTATATAAAACGTTACCTTTATATTTTTCGGGAGTATTAATTACTGGGGGTATTGATGTTTTTACTCCTTGTATATAAAGTTATAAATCCAAGTCATGAAAGGAGGATATTTTAGAGAAACTGATATTTTTTAATAAATTTTAATTTTTTGAATGGGAGGAATAGTATGAAAAAAAGAATTTTAGTGGCTTTACTTGTATTTAGTATGCTCACCGGTTTGTTTTGTTTTCAATCCCTTGGTGAGTCAGACAGAGATTTGAAATATGGTGCATGGATAGGAAGCTGGCCTTCAAAAGCAGCTATTGACAGTTTTCAGGAACTTCAGGGCAAAAAGATGGATATTATACACCAGTTTATTGACTGGTCCACCACTTTTTCCTATATAAAATCCTATGCTGATGCTGTTTACGATAACGGTTCAATATTAATGATTACCTGGGAGCCGTGGGAATATAACACTGCGGCCATTAAAAACGGTAATGCAGATGCTTACATAACCCAAATGGCACAAGATATGAAAGCCTACGGCAAGGAAATTTGGCTAAGACCTCTCCATGAGGCCAACGGAAACTGGTATCCATGGGCTATAGGATACCCAGGCAACGTAAACACAAACGATACCTACATAGCTGCCTTCAGGCGTATTGTTGACATTTTCCGTCAAAACGGTGCCACCAATGTCAAATGGATATATACTGTAAATTGTGACAATGTAGGTGACAACACAAGCTATCTGGGTTATTATCCCGGGGACAACTATGTAGACTTCACTTCCATTGACGGATATAACTGGGGTACTACTCAAGACTGGGGAAGCAAATGGCAAACCTTCGACGAGATTTTTTCACGAGCTTATAATGCCTTATCATCAATAGACAAACCCATGTTTATAGCAGAATTCGCATCAGCCGAACAAGGCGGAGACAAATCAAGATGGATTACAGATACATATAACTCCATAAAAAACTCTTACACTAAAATATTTGCTGCCGTTTGGTTCCATGAAAACAAAGAAACCGACTGGAGAATCAATTCGAGTTCTTCAGCCCTTGAAGCATATAAAAATGCAATAGGTGCCTATTCATCAACTTCGACTCCTACCAAAACCCCAACTTCAACTCCTACGAAGCCACCGACTCCTACTCCTACAAAATCCCCGACTCCTACTCCTACATCTACTGCTTCAATAAAACTCGGGGATGTAAACTTTGATGACGAAGTGAATTCCACAGACTTGACAATATTGAAACGATTCATCCTCAGAACGTATACTCCTGATTACAGCAAATTAGAAATGTTTAAAAAAGCAGCAGATTTCAACGAAGATAATAGCGTTGACTCCAGTGACGTAACATTATTAAAAAGGTACATCTTAAGGAAATACCCGTATAATAACAGATGAGTCCGCAATTTTTATGAATCGTGACCGGATGGATTAAATGAATATGAGCAAAAATGATGGGGGCATCGAGCCCCCATCGCTTTTTGGTCATTTCACTTCGTGAAATCCAACTAAAAAAAGGAGGATACCGGTATCCTCCTTTTTTTAGTTAAAAATTTTTCACCCGTCATGCCGCTTTTCTACTTTTCTGTGAGCCATTCAAGCACAGGTTTGAGGTTTTCCTCTTTTACACCGTCAAAACCGTTTTCGATATTTGAAATTGCTTCTTCGAGTTTTTCATCTTTATCTTTGCGGCTTTTAAGCATCTTCACAAACATGGAAAGCAATATTTTATCCATGCCCTTTATCTCTCTCAAAGGCAAACATCCCCCGCGAAGATAAAAAAACGGTTTGTTCCCGATCTTATTCCTTGCGATAACTGTTTGGGCATCGGGCTCGGCATTTCGTGCAGTACCCGATCCGCAAACAGCTTTAACGTTATATTCTCGCAATTTATTAAGGCCTTGAATCTTTCCGGCTTTCATCCAGCCAAGAAAAATGATTTCTTCGTCCTTACCAACCTTTGAAATTTCCTTTACCGGAAAAACCTTTAGTCCTGTCTTTGCTGCAAGCATGTCAGCATATTTTTTTGTAAAACCCGTTTTTGATTCGTAAACAATTATCATGCTTCCATCTCCTTCTAATAAATTTCGGCTCACTAATATGCCATACCGGCACTGACAAGCCATTATATACTATCCTTCAAATTCTTTAGCCTTGATCCGTTTTTATGTCCATTAATATTCCTTCAGTTTTCAAATATCCAACTCGCCATCACATCTATAACTCATCCAACTTTTGGTTTCCCCAATATATTATAGTACAAAATAAAAGTAGTTATAATAAGTAATGGAAAAGTAGGCATGGCAAATCTACCTTCCGAGCACTCAATAATAGATATTAATATTGAGATACCGATTATCAAGATATACACAAAAGAGCAAATCAATCTAACATCCCCATTGAGTTTCAATTTCTTCCTTCTTATAAGATATGCCAAAGGCGAAAACAAAAAAGGTAATTGTAATAAAATTAATATACATCTTTGAACAATATTAATATACTTTATAGGAGTGCTTATATTCGACTCAGTAAAAATCGGTCTCCCAAATGTTTTCCAGAAATTTATCATTGATCTGATAACGGACTTGAAATATATATCAGGCTTTTTTAACATGACTTGAGTACACATTTTCTTAACCTCTTTGGAAAGTTCATTATAACTAAGGCCTGTTTTCTCCTGGAGTTCATCGGTTATCCCCCATATAGTATCAATATGGGGAGCACCATTTCGAATATTAATATCCCTTTCCCTAATATAAACCTCTTTGATAATATTATATGGATGGTCATCAGAAGCATACTCAATATAGTCTCCTGCCATTTCCATAGCAGCAAATCCACGACCTGTTGCAAATGAAAAGGTACCGTTATATTTAAGGTTAACATATGACCACCCAATAACGCCAATAAGTATAGGCAAAGCAAAAACTGCCAGGTATTTTATTGATTGTCCAAGCTTCAGCTTATTGGCTCTAAAATCAAACATAAAGTAAACAACATATAATGGAGCCATCACTAAATAAACCGGTCTTGTAAACGCTGCAATCAATGTAAAAATACTAATTAGTAAAACCCTCATCAAATACCTGTCTTTGTTCTTGAGAAGCTTAATATAACATGTAAAAGATAATAGTATAAAAAAGGCTGCAGTAGTTTCACTTAAAATAGCAAGTTCAAAATACAGAAAGGGAATGAAGGCAGCGTAAAAAACAGAAGCAATTATTGAAAGATTCTCTTTCTTTGTAAACTCATAGACGATATTTGAAATTAAATAAGATATACCTACTCCGAAAATCATCTGTATCAAAACTGTAATTTTCAAATTAAATCCCGCAAGCAATAAAATCAATGAATAACCCGGTGTTCTAAGTCCGTTAAAGCCGGAAAAGTCAAAATTCACAATATTTTTAGCAAGATCAATATATGATTGCGTATCCGGGCAAATTATCGGATTTGCAATAAAGAAAACTGCGAGCCGAACAATTGTTATGCATACAATATATATCATTAGCTTTGTCTTAAATTTCACTAGCTATAACTCCCTTTTATGTATCGATGTTTTTATTGATTATTTTAATTATAACAATACAACAATGGATATTATTAATCAATAACAATAATTTATTCTGAAAAAAAAGCTCCGGGGGCATCAAACACCCATCGCTTTTTGGTCATTTCACTTCGTGAAACCCCACTTGCCAGAACAGCCCCGCATTTTGAAAGCAGGGCTGTTCTTTATTTAGCTCTTACTATTTTTTAAACAACGCTGCTTTGACAACACCCTTTGGGTCTTTGATGAGAAGAATCACAAGCCAGATAATAAGCCCCAGTGCAACAACAGATAGTCCCAAATAGAAATCATTCAGCATATCAACCGGTGCAGGAGTGAAATACTCTGCCTTAAGTTCGACGTACTCGAAGACCGCGTCCACCAGCCACATCAGCGAAGCACCCCAATACATCCAGCAGAGAATACCGACCTTCATTTCACTGTTGGGAGCGTTTTTATACCAAATGATTGTGCAAATTATCGCTGCGAAAACGGTGGTAAGTAAAGTCATATACATCCCTCCTTAATTTGAGCAGGATGTGCTTTTATAGCCTTTTTCTCCATAGCATTGGTCACAAGCAGCATGACACCCCAGACAGCGGTAACAATTAAGGCCATGGACACGCCGACTGTAGCCATTTCAAAGAGCATCTCCGATGTCTCGGCCGGGTCGGAGGCCGCTGTCAAGAACGGGAACCATGGCACTACCTCACCGTGCCATACATGCTCAAAGGCAAGCAGAACTGATCCTCCCCATAGCATATTGCTGAGCCATTTCAGTTTTCTTGAGAATGGGATTTTGTGTTTTGCCGAAAAGCTGACGGTGTCAGCCTTTAAAGCTTCCGGTTTAGTATCTTTAGATTTTACAGCTTTGGTAATAACGGTCGTTACAACGGCCTCTGCAACAGGTACAATAAAACATGCCATAATAAAACCTCCTCGTCATAATGAGTTATTTGGTATAACAATCAAAAGGAATATGCCATTAATCCTCGCCATGAACGCCAACAAAAACTCCGGTGGTATCGAGCCCTCCATCGCTTTTTGGTCATTTCACTTCGTGAAATCCCACTAAAAAAGGCATACGGATCTTCTTTTGAAAAACCATATGCCTTCAATAGCATACATTAATGCAGATTACTGCATATAGTGCTAGAACCGTATTGCTTCTGTATTCTTGAACCAGATTCGTATAAATATCTAGAATATTATACCATAACATGCAAAGTTAATCAAGATGGCACATGTAAAAATCATTTATATTCCCAATAACCATACCGCTGTTGAAAAATATATAGTCAGAGTTACAGCGTCAACAACAGTTGTTATCAGCGGACCTGCCATAATTGCAGGGTCTATCTTACATTTTTTTGCTATAATAGGCAGTATCCCGCCCGCAATTTTTGCTAATATAACTGTAAACAGCAAGGTTATACACACAGTTATAGATATTGATAAATTAATTTTCTCCACAAAATATAACCTTACAAAATTTACTATTGAGAGAGCCAGCCCGACAAGACAGCCTACCTGAATCTCCTTCCAAAGGACTTTCAGAGCATCCTTTAGGCTTATTTCCCCCAAGGCCAAGCCTCTGATAACAAGTGCCGATGACTGAGACCCGGCATTTCCACCTGTGTCCATGAGCATTGGAATGAATGAAGCAAGAACCACAACCGATTGCAACACATCTTCGAATTTTCTTATAATAATTCCTGTAAAAGTCGCCGAAATCATTAGGATTAAAAGCCAGGTTATTCTATTCTTTGCTAACACCAATGCGTTCGTTTTCAGGTATTTATCTTCAGACGGCTTCATAGCAGCCATCTTATGAATATCTTCGGTATTTTCCTGCTCTATGATGTCTACAGCGTCATCTATTGTCACTATTCCAACCAACCTGCATTCGTTATCAACCACAGGCATTGATAGGAAGTCATATTTCTTGAATAACGATGCCATTTTTTCCTGATCATCATGGGTGTTAATATACACAACATCTTTTTCCATAATGTCTTTAACTACTGCTGAACCATCACTTAATATCAGTTTTCTGATTGATATTACGCCTTCCAGTATTCTGTTGTTGTCAATGACATAGCAATTGTTAATTGTCTCCTTGTCAACCCCTGTATCCTTGATATGCTCTAATGCCTGTTTTACTGTCATTTCTTTTTTTAAGTCAACAAACTCAATAGTCATTATGCTTCCGGCAGAATCTTCAGGATAGTTCAAAAATTGATTTATAAGTTTTCTCGTTTCTTCATCGGTATTCTTAAGAACCTTTTTTACTATGTTTGAAGGCATTTCTTCCAAAAAGGCAATTGTATCGTCCAAAAACAGTTCATCTATAATAGTCTTTATTTCCTTGTCAGTAATAGATTCAATGATATATTTTTGAAGTTCATTGGGTATATAAGAGAAAACACCGGATGCAACATCTTTAGGCAGTATCCTGAATACCACCAAAAGTTTCTGCCGGTCCAATTCTTCAAAAAGTTGTGCAATGTCAACAACGTTCATCTCAACAATTTCTTTTCTTGCATCAGCATATTTGCCCTGTTCAATAAGAGCAAGAATTTTTTCATTCATTTTGCAGCCCTCCTTCAATAGGGCCACACTATCCCATTAGTAGCTATGGCCCTGAATAAATTATTCACTTTTTCATTACAATAACCGGGTAAAGGTTCGGGATCCATAACTACCACCTCTGCTTTCTTGAAATAATATAAAAAATTACCTTTAACCTAATATAAAGCAATAGCTATAACAGGCAATAAAAGCTATAAGCAATTTAATGCCAATATAACCCTAAATAATGATTATTAAATTAATCATTAAATTTAACAATTAATTATGCAAACTGATTTTTCGAAGAAAACGTTAAAAAATGACAATAGAGATTCGTTTCTGGGAAAAAAACATATACGAAAAAATAGAATTTGAATTATAACATTAAGCAAACTCTCGTCAGCGAAGAACAGAGTTTGACAGTTGTAATTCTATTTTTCCCGTAGTATATACGTTTATCTCCACAGTCAATATTACTACTGCCAGATTCCACTCTTCTCACCTCCGAAAATTCAAATAAACACAAGTCCCCTAATAATAAAGTATTTGCTTTTATTACGGTAACAGCCGTAAACTTCCAGTGTATTCATCTATCGAGTTTTTATCCCTATTTTATTGTATGCTTATGCCCTATAATTGTCAACTGGTCTAATATTTTTTTCTCTTTGATATATAGGGTATTATGCTTCATATAATAGTAAGATATTCAATCTAAATAATCGACTATTTTATCAAGGGTTACTATTCTTTTCTCTACATTGCGGTAAATGCACTCCTTATCTAGCAATACCGCATCAAACCCATATTTTGTCGGTCCTTCATAGTCACAAGCATAGTCGTCTCCTATAAAAAGTATTTCTTCTTTCGATACTTTCGCCAAGTCCAATGCTGTATCGTATATTCTATGATGGGGCTTTCTCCATCCTACCTTTATAGAAGTAACGACAAAATCAAAATATTTATGAATGCCGTTAATTTCAAGAAGTTCCTCTACTCCATCTTTCACTATAAAGTTTGATACAATTCCTAGTTTATATTTATCGGATAACTCGGATAAAACAGACTTAACGTCATCATAAACAATACAGTTCGATTTGTAGTTTCCCCAATAATTATTGAAAAGTGCTTTTGTTACCTTTTCTTTGACGTTACCGTCATCCGAAAGCTGTCTTGCCATATATTCGAATATATCAAACAGATTATATTCTTCAAATTCTTTATAACTATTTCTAAATGCATTTCTTATATTACTATAGCTTTGTGCAAAGGCATCAAAGCTTTCCCATAAAGATTCATAACCGCAGCCGGAATAAGCCCAATACGCATAGAGTCTCAAATCAGGCTTTTCAATAACATCAATTACAGTTTCCATGCAGTCAAATAATATACATTTATATCTTGACATTTTATATACCTCAAAACCTTTCTTTAATTTCTTCAACTGCTCAATATCTTCACCATTGGTTCGCCTTCAGCCAATTCGTCAACCGGCTTATCCAACCGGCGGATTTTCTGCATGAGAGGATCTTCTAAAAGCATATATCGTGTCCAAATCAGGCATTGCAGGTATTGCTCCTTTTTTCGTAGCCACAAGGGCACCTGCTGCATTGGAAAAGGCCAAAAGTTCCTCCCATTCCTCCTCGGATATTTGTGTTATCTCGTCCAACGACTTATCCTTTAGCTGCCACAGCATAGTTCCCATAAAAGTGTCCCCGGCTCCTGTGGTGTCAACTGCTTTTACTCTATATCCGCCATGGTTGGCACAGCTGCTTTCGGTAAAAACATAAGATCCTTTTTCACCGCAGGTAACAAAGATGACAGACAGACCGATTGCAAGGAGTTTTTCAGCTCCCAGGGAATAATCCGTACATCCGGTCATTAGCGAAAGTTCTTCTTCGCTCACTTTTACCAAATCAGCATATTCCATTGCCTTTAGCATATATTTTACAGCTTGCTGCTCATTATCCCATAATGCAGAGCGGTAATTCGGGTCATAGGAAATTATTGCTCCCGACTCTTTTGCGATTCTTGCTGCCTCCAAAGTAGCAGTCCTGCTCGGCTCATCCGTCAACGAGACGGCACCGAAGTGCAGAAAACGGCAGGAACTCAACAGATCCTTGTCAAGCTCACCGGCATCCAAGCTGACATCGGCACAATGCTTTCGATAGAAACTAAAGGATCTGTCGCCCTTGTCATCCAGATGAACAAAGGCCAAAGTTGTCATTTCAGTTGTGCTCATCAAAAGGTTGGACGTATCAATCCCGGCATTTAAAAGAGTTGCCTTCAAAAACTGTCCGAAACCGTCTTTACCGACTTTGCCGACAAAAGCCGTTTTTGCGCCCAGTTTCGCAAGCATTGCAAGAACGTTTGCCGGGGCACCGCCGGGATTTGCTGAAAAAAGGGGTAATCCGTTTTCATTCATACCCGAAGGCAAAAAATCTATTAACAATTCACCTATTGCAATTACATCAAACATATATTCCTCACCAACTTATTAATCAAGAATGCTTATGTATTTCTCTTATTTTATTCACACAACACAACATCTTCCCTTTTCTTTGCTAATTCAACCAGTTCATCTGTGAATCCGTTAATTCCAAATAATATAAAGTGTTCCCGACGTTTTTCCCTTTTCCACTCTACAAACTTCGCCTTTTCTTCAAGAGCAGCAAGTACATTCACTCCAACCTTGCCTTCCCAATATTTACACTCCCCAAATATTATATCATTTCCGGTGCTGTCAAACGCCACAATGTCAATTTCTTTATCGCCATTCCACCATCTTCCCACCTTGTCAAAAGTGAAATCCCACTTTCCTTGGGCATTCAGCCTCCACATCTCCTCTATACAAATATCTTCATATACATAGCTTACATGTCCATCTGTGAACTACCACCGCCTATAGAGGCAGATGGCTTC
>DAOOJC010000019.1:0-10735 GCA_035384905.1 Acetivibrio sp.
GATATAGTAAGAGACAGGCGTTTTATCTGGAGTTGATGGATATATCTCTTGATTTGGCTGCTGATGAGATACATAATGATGTTATTAAAAGTGAACTTACAGAAGAAGAAGCAGGTTGTGTTGATGTTACAATGATGCGAAGCGGCAATCCAAAACCTAAGTTTTATGATGCCTTGGCTAAAGAAAAGTGGTTTACAGTAAATACAGTAATACCTGAGAATTATTTGTTTAATGAATTGCATCAGTTTTATATTAGTATAAACCTTTATGATTACAGATTCGGTAAATTAACGGAGGAGCAACAGAAGAATGTACTTGGCAGCTTTGAAAGAATTGAGAAAAGGATACTTGATAAGTACGGAGATAAAGTGTCATTTGAGATGCGTTTTGATGACCAACACAAAGTAAAGTATAATAATGGGGTTAAAGAATAGTATGGCTGCGGTTTTCTGATTTCTTTTACAGGACCTATATGGAGCACAGACTATAAGATGACCTTGAAGCTTCTTAACGTCAGAGATTTTGTTACTATGGAGCATTCGTGTTTTATGGGGAGGGAGTACACAATGAAGAATTTTATACGGATACTGAAACAGGGGAGGAAGTATTGGAAATACTTGATTGTGGCCGGAATAAGCCTGCTTGCCATAACGTCTCTTAATCTTATAACCCCGTGGAAAGTCAGAGAATTGGTGGATATACTGTCTAGAGATAACAGCGATAAAATGACATCAATACGCAATATTGCGGTTATACTTGTGGTTGCCTATGTTGCAAGGGCGGTTTTTACATATTTGAACCGGTTTTACAGCCATGTGGCTGCATGGAATCTGGTGGAGGACATGAGGGTGGTTGTGTATGAAAAACTCCAAAAGCTGTCCTTGAGCTTTTATCATGATAAGCAGACCGGTCAGCTCATGTCGAGAGCAATAAACGACACTGCGACCTTTGAGGTTTTAATAGCCCATGCCGTTCCGGACCTTATTACCAATTTGCTTATTCTTATCGGAACCGGGATACTTTTGTTTGTAATTAGTCCCCTGCTTGCAGTACTTACGCTTATACCCATTCCCTTTTTGATACTGGGTGGTGCCATATTTACGAAGAAGATTCTTCCAAACTTTCGGGAAGCCCAAGGGAAACTGGGGGAACTAAACGCAGTGATGCAGGACAATATTTCGGGCATGAAAGAGATACAGGCCTTTAACCAGCAGTCGAGAGAGCGTAAGCGTATTAAAAAAGGGGCCAAAAAATACACTTCTGCACTGCTTCACGCCTTAAAGCTCAGTGCCGTGTTTCATCCTGCGGTTGAGATGATAAGTTCTCTAGGAACGGTTATTGTAGTGGCCTTTGGTGGATGGCTGGCATTAAGGAACTATGTGGACACCGCTGACATAGTGGGCTTTATAATGTTTCTTGGGCTGTTTTATCAGCCTATAACAACTCTGGCAAGGGTTATAGAGGATTTGCAGCAGGCAACCGCTGGTGCCGAAAGGGTTTTTGAAATCATTGATACCGAGCCGGACATTGTTGACAGTGAAGGTGCTGTAGAGATTGAAAGAGCAAAGGGTGAAATATCTTTTAAGAATGTGAGCTTTCACTATATTTCCCAAAGTCCGGTTTTGAAGAATATCAGTTTTACTGCAAAGCCCGGTCAGATGATAGCATTGGTGGGACCAACCGGAGTGGGAAAAACCACGGTTATTAGCTTGATGGCAAGGTTTTATGACCCAACTTCGGGAGAAATCCGGATTGATGATAGAAATATTAAGGATGTGACGGTGGCTTCCCTGAGAAACCAGATCAGTATAGTCCTGCAGGATGTATTCCTTTTTAATGGTTCGGTAGCCGATAATATTGCTTACGGAAGCAGGGAGGCTTCTTTTGAAGACATTGTAAACGCGGCTAAAATAGCCCGGGCCCATGAGTTTATTACTGAAATGTCCGAGGGCTATGATACGGTAATCGGGGAAAGAGGTGTAAAGCTTTCAGGAGGACAAAAACAGCGTCTGTCCATTGCAAGGGCTGTTTTAAGAGACACGCCCATACTGATACTTGATGAAGCAACCGCATCGGTTGACGTTGAGACAGAAACGCAGATTCAGCAAGCAATTGGGGAACTGGCAGGCAGCCGTACCATTATTGTAATAGCCCACAGGCTTTCTACCGTAAAACAGGCCGATAACATCCTTGTCCTTAAGGAAGGAGAAATTGTCGAGTCGGGCACTCATGAAGAACTGATAAAACTTAACGGCTTATACAGACATTTGTGTGAAGTGCAATTTGGAGGATAGCCTTTGGACAATGTTTTTGTTTAAACTATTGTTTTAATGGTAAATTATATAGGATACAGGCCAAAAATTTGTTTTAAAATGCTAAAATATTATAAATAAGAAGTATTGTATTAAAAACTAATGATATAGTAGGTGATAAAATGTATTGCGTTAAAGAATTAACAAAAGACTTATACTGGGTTGGGGGCAGTGACCGCAGACTGGCATTGTTTGAAAATGTGTTTCCGGTTCCCAGGGGAGTATCATACAACTCCTATCTTCTAATGGATGAAAAGACGGTTTTACTGGATACGGTGGACAAGGCTGTGAGCGGACAATTTTTTGAAAACCTTGAATTTGTCCTCGGTGAAAGGAAACTGGATTATCTGGTGGTTAACCATATGGAGCCTGACCACTGCGGGACTATGTGCGAACTTGTTCTAAGGTATCCGGATGTAAAAATAGTAGGAAATGATAAGACCGTTGCAATGATAAAGCAGTTTTTTAAATTTGATATTGATTCCAGAGCAGTCATAGTAAAGGAGATGGAAACGCTTTGCACGGGAAAACATACTCTTACCTTTATAATGGCACCTATGGTTCACTGGCCTGAAACAATGGTAACCTATGATGTTAAAGAAAAGGTGCTGTTTTCCGGCGATGCTTTCGGTACCTTCGGTGCCATTAACGGAAACATTTTTGCAGACGAGGTGGATTTTGAGCACGAATGGCTTAAGGATGCAAGGAGATATTACACAAATATTGTAGGGAAGTATGGTGCACAGGTGCAAACCTTACTTAAGAAAGCTCAAAATATTGAGATCAATATGATCTGTCCTCTTCACGGTCCTGTTTGGAGGACAAACATAGACTGGTTTGTTGAAAAATATCAAAAGTGGAGCACATACACCCCTGAAGAAAACTCAATTATGATTGCATATGCTTCGGTCTATGGAAACACAGAAAATGCCGTCAATATACTTGCTTCAAAGCTTGCTGATGCGGGAGTAAAAAGGATTGCAATGTATGATGTATCGGTGTCACACCCGTCAGAAATTGTTGCAGAAGCTTTCCGGTGCAGTCATCTGGTATTTGCTTCCACAACCTACAATACCGGCGTTTTCTGTAATATGGAAAAGGTTCTGCTGGACTTAAAGGCCCACAATCTTCAGAACAGAACGGTGGCTGTTATAGAAAACGGTACCTGGGCGGCAACATCGGGAAAGCTTATGAAAGGTATGATTTCTGAAATGAAAAACATGACAATTCTCGACAGTACTGTAAGCATCAAATCTTCACTCAAAGAGAATCAGATTGAAGAAATAGATGCCATTGCTGCCGCTATATTAAATTCATTAAAGACTGCATAGTTCATATTGCTTCATTTATGTAAACTTCGATTATGCATCAGTTGGTGTGAGGGAACGAACTTTAAAAACTCTAGTTTGACAAGCAGAGAGCCTGTAAGTACTCCGTGGACCGGGATAATCCATTTTGCATGAATGGGTGCCATACCTTTCACCTTGTATTGACAGGCTTTTCAACTTATTTCACGCTGATTCACCAGTATGATTCTTCAAATAACAATATATGACAGATTCGAATAAAAAGCTTGACTGGAAAGGGACAGTGATATACTATTTATTTAGGTCTGTCTATTCAGAAAAATGTATTGTCGGAGGTAAGGCAATGAGTAAGAGAGTTATAGGAATTGTGTTTATTTGCATAGTCTTATTTGTTATTGCGGGATGCGGGGCAAAAGAGAACACCCCTGTTCCAAAGACAGATGAGATTTCAGGTTACTCTTGGAAGGCTACTGACGCTTCTGTTTTATATCTTGAGTCAGACGGTACTTTTAAATGGTACCTTCATGAGAAAATTAGAAGTGATTCATATTATGTAGGCACATATAGTGTGTATAACGGACAGGAAGCAGTTGATTATATGTCAACAGAATTAAAGGAATACAATGTTACCTCCCAAATGCAGATGGATATGATTGAATCTGTTGAAGACGCAAGCCTGGAAAACTATTATTGTCTGGTACTTAATAACGAAAGATGTATTGTTGATGGAAAAAATACATTAAGAGATAAAACCGTTGTTCCGTATTATGGGTTTTATTATGCTGAGGATGAGTTTTTGGATTTGGTCAATCTGGTTACCGAAAATTATCATCAATTCACAAAATATACTGAATAATTGTTTAATATTAACCATTTAAATCTTTCAATTTACGAAAATAAACCGGCTATAAACTTTAGCCGGTTTATTTTTATAAATCAGTATGTTTCAACAAATACTTCAAAGTATGATTGCGGGTGAATGCATGCCGGACACTTATCAGGTGCTTCCGGACCCTCGTGTATATAACCGCAGTTTCCGCATTTCCAATAGACTTTATCACCTTTTTTAAATACAGTGCCGTTTTCGATGTTAGCGGCTAATTTATTAAACCTTACTTCATGGTTAACTTCAGCTTTAGCAATCATTCTAAAGGCAGCAGCAATTTCAGGAAATCCTTCTTCGTCGGCAACCTTGGCAAAGGCAGGATAGAGATCGCTCCATTCCTCATTTTCTCCACTGGCAGCAGCTTTGAGATTGTCAAGGGTGCTGCCCTGAGCTACAGGGTAGGATGCATTAATTTCAATCATTGCAGGTAGTTCTCCCTGAAATCCTTCTAATAAAAATTTATAAAATCTTTTTCCATGTTCCTTTTCATTGTCAGCTGTTTCAATAAAAATGTTTTTAATTTGTTTATATCCTTCTTTGTCGGCTACGGACGCGTAGAATGTGTAACGGTTGCGTGCTTGAGATTCGCCGGCAAAGGCTTTTAATAGATTTTCAGCTGTTTTAGTTCCCTTTAAATTCATATCAATTCCTCCCATATTTTTATTTTTTATTGTCAAGGCATTTTGGACAGATGCCTTTGTAATAAACACTTTTTTCATTGATTTTGAAGCTGCTTAAATCATCGGTTTCAAAATCTACGCTTTTAATTTGAAAGTCATAAATAGTTTTACATTTTTCGCACTTAAAATGCCCATGATCCGAAACATCCCCATCATACCTGGTTTCATTTTCTTCTATAGTGATAACACGGACAATACTTACACCGCTAAACAGATTCAGGGTATTATACACTGTAGTTTTCGACAGAGTGGGCATTTCCTTGACCAACTCATTATATATTTTATCAACTGAAGGATGATTTTTTTCCGATAGAAGATGTTTTAAAATTGCCACCCGGTGGTATGACGGCTTTATATTATGTTTTAGCAAATATACTTTAACCTCTTCTGTTGATAAATTCATTTTAATTCTCCTTTGACACACAAGGTATAACAACTTGAAATTATTTCGAATTTGTAATGATTATCATGTTGTATTCATTACAAATTTATTATAAGTTCAATTTTATATTTCGTCAATATATAATTAAAATTTCCTTATACTTGTTAAGTATTCCCTTGAAATAAAGTATATCTTGCGTATTTTACTAAAATATGCTATGCTAAAATCGCTTGATGTATAATGATGTATTATTCAGTACAAAATACAGTAAAAATTAAAGAAAGTTGATGGAATATGGGAGTGACACTAACTGATTTTATTAGCCAATTATTATCTAATCCTGCATTAATTATTACTACGCTTCTTACATTGGGTGTAATATTCGTTAATGGCTGGACGGATGCTCCAAATGCCATTGCTACTTGCGTTTCCACCCGTTCGATAGGTCCGCGTTCTGCTATTGCAATGGCGGCACTTTTCGATTTTCTTGGTGTCTTTTTTATGACAATGTTTAATAAGACAGTAGCAGAGACCATTTACAAAATGGTGGATTTCGGCGGGGATCCGAAAGAAGCTCTGGTAGCCCTTTGTGCGGCACTTATTGCCATAGTGCTATGGGCGGTTACGGCATGGTGGTTCGGTATTCCAACCAGTGAAAGCCATGCACTTATTGCAGGAATCAGCGGTGCTGCGATTGCCCTTCAGAGAGGTATTGGCGGAATTAACTTCGATCAATGGATTAATGTTGTTTACGGTTTGGCATTATCCCTCGTACTGGGATTTATAATGGGGTGGTCGGCAGTAAAGACAGTGGAGTTGATTTTCAGACGTGTTAACAGGACGAAAACCTTTTCTCTTTTCAAGAATGCTCAAATTCTTGGAAGTGCCGGAATGGCATTTATGCATGGTGCTCAGGACGGACAGAAGTTTATGGGAGTTTTTTTACTGGGAATGTTTTTAGCTCAAGGGCAGGCAAATGTTACGGAATTTACGATTCCAACATGGCTGATCATTCTTTGTTCGACGGTTATGGCCTTGGGTACTTCCATTGGGGGCTACCGCATTATAAAGGCAGTGGGAATGGATATGGTTAAGTTGGAGAAATATCAAGGCTTTTCTGCAGACCTTGCAGGAGGGATATGCTTGTTTATTGCGTCGATTTCAGGATTGCCGGTTAGTACTACTCACACAAAGACTACAGCTATTATGGGTGTGGGTGCGGCAAAGCGAATATCCTCGGTTAATTGGGGAGTTGTAAAAGAAATGGTGACTGCCTGGATATTGACATTTCCGGGGTGCGGCCTGTTGGGTTTTCTAATGGCATTATTGTTCATGAGAATATTTTAATGCATAGTTACAATAATTATTAATGAGAGAGGAATGAATTATGGCAAGAAAAAAGAATGAATACTATTATGATACTTTTGTTGAATTAGTTGACTATTCATGTCAGGCAGCAAATTTATTAAACGATATAATGAACAATTTTGATGCGGCAAAGTTACATGAAAAAATGGAAGAAATGCATGCCATAGAACATGCCGGGGATAAAGCAAGGCATGTTATGATAAAAAAACTTGTGAAGGAATTCATTACACCTATCGAAAGAGAAGACATCATGGCATTGGCAGATGCAATAGACAATGTGACAGACTCCATTGAGGATGTCGTTATGCGTATGTACATGTTTAATGTCGTAAATATTCGCGAACGGGCGTTGGAAATGACGAAGGTCGTTGTCAAATGCTGTAATTCGTTAAAACAGGCTTTGGCTGAGTTCCATAATTTCCGCAAATCCAAGACTCTGCATCAATTGATCATTGAAGTCAACCAACTCGAAGAAGAGGGCGACAGGCTCTTTACTGAGGCAACAAGGGATTTGTATGTTAATTGCAACGATTTTAAAGAAGTAGCGGCTTGGGACATTGCTTTTTACTATCTTGAAAAATGCTGCGATGCTTGTGAAGATGTTGCAGACGCTATTGAGAACGTTATAATGAAAAACTCATAAGCTTTTATCCGAACTCTAAGACCTCTACCTTTTATTAGGCAGAGGATTTCTTTTTTAATTTCAGTGGTGGTAAGTACTCATTGAAGTTAGATTTACAATACACCTTTTTTATATCATGTCCATAACAGAGAGCTTAATGTACGAATGATTTGAAGAGTGAATTTATACTATTAATTCAGAAACAATAAAACAAATAGAAAATAAAAATATGGTTTTGGTGAGAGAGTTATCTTGTGAATAAAATGAAAAGAAGATGAGTAATCACCAAATTCATATTTTTTTCTAATGAGGAGAAGGCGAAATGAGTAATGGGATTGATATATCAGTTGTAGTACCGGCACATAATGAAGGAAAATATGTAAAGAGATGTATAGATTCTATTCGTGAATCAGCGGATGAATTTGAGGGTAATGTTGAAATTATTATTGTTTGTAATAGATGTACTGATAGAACAGAGGATATTGCTAAAGAAAATGGAGCAATCACAGTTAAAAATGAAGACAGATGCATTGCAAAGGTTAGAAATGCCGGAATAGATGCGGCAAGAGGAAAGATAATAATAACAATTGATTGCGACAATCGTATGACAAAAGGAACTATTTCTGAAGTTTATCATTTGCTTGGAAGCGGAAAGTATATCGGCGGCGGTGCACCGATAAGATTTGAAAGATATTCATTTCCGTTGTGGTGTAACGATATTTTGTGTAGATTTTCATTTGCTGTCACAGGATTATATTGCGGGATAATTTGGGCGACGAAAGATGCGTTTGATGCGATTGGCGGTTTTGTGGAGAAAAGGGCAATGGAGGATGTTTCAACTGCAAAGATGCTAAAGAAGTATGGCAAGTCAAAAGGAATGAAATACACTACACTTAAAAAGAATTATCTTATTAATTCAACAAGAAAATATGATGATTTGGGCGACTGGTTATACTTTAAGCTGATGGTCAAGAATGCCGGAACACTTATAAAAGCAGCAATGGGTAATACTCAAGAGTATGATAAATTGATTGATGAAATGTTTTACGATTACAACGACAAACATTGACAGAAAGTTCTAAATGTATTTTTGTAGAAAGGGCATGCCAAATTTTACACAAAGGAATTCATTAATCTGAATCGAATAATATTTTATGTAAACCGTCGTAGAACTGACATTATACTAAACATTATTCTATCGAAGGGGGATTCGGTTAATGAAACTCAACAAAAAACTGATTTGTGGGGCTTTAACTGTTGGATTGGTAGCGGGAAGCTCAGTTTTTGCATTTGCGGAGAGCATATCCTATAAAGTACAGCCGGGAGATGCATTCTGGAAGATAAGCAGCAAATACGGTATTTCAACAGTTGAATTGATGAAAGCAAACAATGCCACTGAGAATACGGTGTTGTATCCAGGACAAATCATAACAGTGCCCTTGAACAACCAAGTGGTACATACGGTTAAGTCAGGAGATACGTATTGGATTATCAGTCAAAAATACGGTGTGGATCTTCAAAAACTGTTAAGTGCAAACAATGCCAACCAAAACTCAATTCTTTATGTTGGAGATAAGGTGGTTATACCTTCCGCCAATCAAACATCCGGGTATAAAACCTATACTGTACAAAAAGGTGACACATACTGGACAGTAAGCCAGAAATTTAACGTCAATTTCACTGAGTTATTAAAAATAAACGGAGCCAATGATAAGTCCTACCTAGACATCGGACAGATTATAAAAATACCGTCAGCCTCATCAAGTACAACATCTCCTACACAACCGGGTGAAACCTATAAGGATTATACGGTTCAAAAAGGGGATACCTTATGGAGTATCTCGGAAAAGTATGGCATAACAGTAAATGATTTAGCGAAAGCAAATAATATAAGCACCTCAGCAGTGCTTAATATAGGGCAGAAATTAAAAGTTCCGGTGATAAATGTTCCGGTTAAGAGCACTCCAGGTGCCCAATACGGCGAGCTTTTAGATTGGTGGACCGAAGCACAGTATGTTATTCCCAGAGGCTGCACCTTTGAGGTTGTGGACTTCTATACAGGAAAGTCCTTCATGGCAAAGCGTACTGCAGGTTCAAACCATGCTGACTGTGAAACCCTTACTGTAAAGGATACCAATATTATGAAGGAAATATGGGGTGGCTTTAGCTGGGTGAGAAGACCTGTGATAATAAAGTATAACGGAAGGAAAATTGCAGCGAGCATGACAGCAATGCCTCATGCAGGAAATGATAGTGCACCGGGGGGAGCATGGGTATCCTGGAGAAGCGGTGATTATGGTGCGGGAACAAACCATGACTACATTAAGGGCAATGGAATTGACGGACACTTTGATATACATTTTTATAACAGTACCAGGCACAAGGACGGAAAAGTGGATACAAACCACCAGAATTGCATTCAAATAGCTGCCGGAAAGAAGTAAGATAAAACCGGTGAAAAAATAGTGCCTAAATTTCAAAAAAATAGTCTATTTACAGAAAACAGGAAATAAAGATTTGACAGGTATGGGGAAGTTATTTTGCAAAATTCAGAGGGAGCGGTATATTCCTCTGAATTTTGCATGTTAAAATACGCTATGAGATTATACTTAATAAATATTGACAATCGTTCCGACAGATACCTGGTTGAAAAGTTCGTTGACATCCTCATTAAACATTCTGACGCAACCGTTCGATGCGGCTGTGCCTATGGAAGCGGGATTGTTGGTTCCGTGGATTCCGTAATGCGGAATTGACAGTCCCATCCACCTGGTTCCAAAAGGACCTCCGGGGTTAATCTGCTTGTTAACTATGGTAAAGGTTCCCCGCGGTGTTGGCGTTGTCGGTTTGCCTGTCGCTACGGGATAAGACTTGACAAGTCTTCCTTCACGGTACAGGGAAAGGGTTTTTGCCGCTATACTTATAGTTATACGTGCCGGAGATGGGGAAGTGGGTATGCAGATTACCTGATCCACGTACAGAGCGTAAGGGTCAATTCCGGGATTTGCATTTATAATCTGTTGTACGGTTACATTAAAGATTCCTGCAATGGTTGCCAGGGTGTCACCCCTTCGTATAACATAGTAGTTTAATGTGGGACAGGAGGGTTCCACTGCTTTTGGCTGGGGTATGCAAATTACCTGTCCGATGTAAAGCCTTTCCGGAACAACACTGGGAT
>DAOOJC010000020.1:0-10653 GCA_035384905.1 Acetivibrio sp.
TGCCTATGCCTTGCAGGTATGACTTTCAACCATACCGGGCAAAGACGGTATTAGAAAAGATTGGAATATATACAAATTATAACAGGGAGTGAAGAAAACATGATAATTGACAGTAAAGGAAAGTTGTTTGGAAAGGTTAGTATTATTGATATTCTTATTTTGGCGGTATTGATTGTAGGAATTGCAGGTGCAGCAAAGTTTTTTAAGTCGAAATCCACCTTGCCGATGCTTGACAAAACCGAAACTTATACGGTTGGATTATATTGGGAGGAGTCTCCCGAATTTGCGGTAAATGCCGTGAAGTCCGGCGATATAGCAAGAGACCTTGAAAGGGGAGGCGTTTTGGGAAAGGTTACAGATATTCAGATCGATAAGGCTATAACCTTTGTTGAGACCGAAGATGGCAGGGTTGTGGCCGGTTCAAAGCCGGGTTATGTATCCTACCACATTACCCTTGAGGGCACCGGTTCACCGGACGGCTATGGAGGAGTAGTTTTTAACGGAGCGGATTATCAGGTGGGAAGGCAATTGATTGTAAAGGTAGGAAGTGCTATTTTCCAAGGAAGGATTGACAGATTAGAGAAAAAGGGGTAATGCGTTTTGTTAAATAATAGTTTGCTGTTAAAGCCAATTTTCTTTGTTATTAATATAATTAACACTTCCTATGAGAGCAGTATTTTAAAAAGGCTGATTGATTTTATTTTCGGTATTTTCAGGAAGCTGAATATTTTATATGAAAACAGTTTTACTTCATATTTGGCCAGGTCTGTAACTGGACTTTTTCAAAACAGTGCTATAGTTGGCTTTTTTATTGGAAAAGGAAGGCTTTCCCGTTGGTGGGAAGAAAGCCTTTTTTACAGGATAATAAACGGTATTGTAGAAATACCTTCAAAGCTTTTGAAGGGGTTTTACCAAAAACATGAGGATTTCTTTCTTGGAAGCATTATAATAAGGCTTGTAAGAGAATTGTTGTCAAGGCTTGAAATTATAGTGGGCCTGTTTCTGATAATTTTACTTGTGGTGCCCAATGCGAGATGGAATAATGTCTATAATGTAGGTATTGCTTTGTTTCTTTGTGCTTTGGTCTTTATAAACACCGTTATTCAGAGGCATTGGGTGTTCAACTTTAAGGCATTGGATTTTACCCTTATACTGTTTATTGTGGCGGTTACGCTGTCCTTAGTTACTTCATTGAGTTTTTCCGCCAGTCTTAAATACTGGTTGTTTTATCTGGCGGGTTTTTTGACGGTGCTGGGGATAGTCAGTACTGTTAAAAATGAGGGTTCTCTTCAAACAATTGTGGAAATGTTTCTGTGGGGAATAGCAGTAATCGGGGCCTATGGAGTTTGGCAGGCGGCCACGGGAGCGGTGAGCTTTGATCCTTCCCTCACAGACCCGGACTTGAATTTCAATATGCCCGGAAGGGTATACGCAACCATGGCAAATCCGAATAACTATGGAGAAATACTTATCATGGCATTGCCCTTTTATATAAGTGTAGTTATAAACTCAAAAACCTTTGTAAAAAGGGTGGTATATGCGGGATTAGCTCTTTTTCCGTTGATTGCACTTTTTTATACCGGCTCAAGGTCGTCATGGATAGGATTTGCAGTTTCTGGTATTGTAATAACGTTTTTGATGAACAAGAGGTTGCTGCCTTTTGTATTTTTTGGAGGGATGCTTCTCATTCCGTTTCTGCCGCAGCATGTTTATAACAGAATCCTGACTATTTTTAAGGCTGCACAGGACGTTAAGCAGGATTCTTCGGCACAGACAAGAGTCAATATAATAAAGACCGTATTGCCAATGTTCAAAACTTATATTTTTTCAGGAGTGGGCTTGGGCACGGACATTTTCCGACAGATAGTCAAAAACTATCATCAGTATACCAAAGCAGTTCCGCCCCACACTCACATTCTTTACCTGCAGATCTGGATAGAGGCAGGTATTGCCGGATTCATAACTTTTATCTGGTACATTTACAGGACAATAAAGAACTCGGTCATTGGTGTATATAATTCAACCGGACCCATGAAAAGTATAATTGCAGCAGGAACCGCATCCCTTGCCGGAATATTGACCACTTCTTTAGTGGAATACAGCTGGTACTACCCAAGGGTTATGTTTATATTCTGGACGGTTTTGGGATTGTTAACCGCTGCAGTGGCATTGACAGAGACAAAAAACAGAAAATTATCGGAAAACCAGTAACAAAATCATGCAATTATTTCGATACAAAGAATAGGGGGTAGTAACACATTGCATGAGGGGTTGGTTGCATGTTTAATTTATTTAAACCAAAGAACCCAAAGAATAGTTTTGATTGGAGAGTACTGAAGAAGAATGATATTTCAATATTGATATTGGATGAGCGGTGGAATGCCCTCTTTAAAAATGTTGAAAAAACTGAGGATATCAAGGAGCATGAGACAAAAATTAAAGAGCTTTTAAAGGAAGAGTCGCGTCTTATTGCCGAATCTAAGGAGATTGCAGCTAAAAAGAAAAAGAATCTTGAAAGAATTATACAGCTCACTCAGCAGGTTTATGACGATAATAGCAAAGAAGCAAAGGAAGAGATGAAAAGATGCGAACTTGAAGTCAAACAAATAAATGAACGTATGAAGAAAATCACCGATGAACTTGACAATATGCCCGAGAGAATACGGGAGGCAAACCTTAGGCTGTTGGAATCTACTGTCAGATCGGTGTATTTTCGAATGAGGAAGCATCAAAAAAGGCTGAAGGAATTGGAAAGACTAATTGAGACAACAAAAAAGCAGCTCGAAGAATATATTGATGAAAAAGGAAGACTGTCGGAGGACGATACCGATGTCTATACGTATTTTCACGACCTTCTCGGAGGAGAAGAATTGGAAAAGCTGGACAGGGAATACTTCGGGGAGGCATAGTTTAAGATGTGATGATTATTCTTCCCCATGCTTTTGTACCTCGAGAAAGGAAGGACACGTAAAATGAAGGTTGTTACACCCGGGCAAATGAGGGAATTTGATTCATATGCCATTAATACCGTAGGAATTCCCGGTGTGGTACTGATGGAAAACGCTGCTTTAAAAGTGGTGGACGAAATCATGAAGGACTACGGCGGCGTAAAGGACATGTGCATATGTGTGTTTGCAGGAAAGGGCAATAACGGTGGAGATGCTTTTGCAGTGGCAAGGCATCTTTATAATAATGGTGCGAAGACGGTTGTTTTTTTACTTGTCTCCAAAAAAGAAATATCCGGGGATGCCCGTATAAACCTTGAAATACTGGATAAGATGGGAGTACCTGCAGAGGAGGTTTTGGACGGAGACAGGCTTTCGGAAATATGTGAAAGCCTTGAAAAAGCAGAGCTTATTGTGGACGGCATATTTGGAACAGGCTTAAAAGGCAGGGTTGAAGGTTATTTAGCAGAAATTATAAGGGTTATCAACGAAAAGAGAACCCCGGTGATAGCCATAGACATACCTTCCGGGATTAACGGCGAGACGGGAGATGTGTGCGGTGAGTGTATCCGTGCGTATAAGACAGTGACCTTCGGTTATCCGAAGCTGGGGCATTTTTTACATCCCGGCTGTGAGTTTACCGGCAAATTGTCTGTTGCAGACATAAGTATACCCGCAGATGTGTTGGAAAGGTTTGAGGTAAAAAATGAAGTCATAGACAGAGGCATGGTTATAGAAAGGCTGCCGGGAAGAAATCAAAACAGCAACAAAGGCGATTACGGCAGGGTACTTGTTATAACCGGATCCCCGGGGATGACGGGGGCAGGATGCCTTTCGGGATCTGCCGCACTGCGAACCGGAACGGGTCTTTTATATCTTGGAGTTCCGAATTCCCTGTCGGGTATATATGATTGCAGCCTTTTGGAAGGAGTGACAATTCCCCTTGAAGACGGGGGCTTGGGCTATCTGTCCAAGGAGTGCGTACCGAAACTTATGCAGCATTTGGAAAAGATGGACGCGGTGGTTGTTGGACCGGGCTTATCCACAAAAGAGGGTGTGAAGGATGCGGTTTTCAGTGCTATCGAGAACAGCCCTGTGCCGCTGGTAATTGATGCCGATGCTTTAAACGCGGTGGCTTCTGACATATCAGTATTGCAAAGGAGCAAAACACTAAAGGTTTTGACTCCTCATCCCGGTGAGATGGCAAGGCTTTTAGGCATCACCGTTTCGGAGGTTCAGGGCAACAGAATAAAGACTGCCCGGGAATTTTCGGAGAAATGGGGTGTTGTAACCGTTCTCAAGGGTTCAAGAACCATTGTAGCCTCACCCGACGGGAGGGTGTATATCAACCCCACAGGAAATTCCGGGATGGCAACCGCAGGAAGTGGAGATGTACTGGCCGGTATTATTGCAAGTCTTATAGGGCAGGGACTTGACCCTGTTTATGCGGCAGTTGCAGCTGTATATTTGCATGGACTTTGCGGTGACCGTGTTGCAGAAGTAAAAGGGGAGCATGGCATGATAGCCGGTGACTTGGTAGGGGAGCTTCCCTATGTTATCAAAGAATTGCTTGGTTAGGGTGTATAATATCTGTTAAGAAACTTATGGAAGAAACATTGTGAAGCAAGTTGTAGAGCCTGTTAATATGACGCGGAAAGGGAGAGCATTGTTTGAGCGAAGCGAGTTTTGCTCGACCCCGCGGAGTATTTACAGGCTCTAGACTGCGTAACTTAAGTTTCTGGAATATGTTTCTTAACGAATTAATCTGCACCTGCAAAAGTTAATAATTTTATATTCATAAAAGAGGGAGTTAACATGGAATACAAGCTAAACAGGGCATGGGCCGAGGTTAATCTGGACAATATTGCCCATAATGTAAGGGAAATAAGAAGGATTACAGATAAAAAGACCGAAATAATGGGAGTGGTCAAGGCTGATGCCTATGGACACGGTGTTATGGAGGTTGCAAAGACACTGCTGGAAAATGGAGTGAGCCGCCTTGCGGTTTCTATGCTGGATGAAGCCATACAGCTTCGACAGAACGGTATCGGAGTTCCTATACTTATACTGAGCTATACCGATCCTGTGCGGGCGGAGGAAATTGTTTTAAATGACGTCACACAAACGGTTTTCAGCCATGACTTGGCAGAGGCCCTTTCGAGGGCAGCGGTAAAGCATAACCGTAATGTAAAGATTCATATAAAGATCGACACAGGAATGACAAGGGTTGGGTTTATGCCGGGATACAGTGCGGTAAAAAATGTGGTTCAGATAAGCAAGCTTCCGGGTATTATTATCGAAGGACTGTTTACGCATTTTGCATCAGCGGATGAGGCCGACAAAAGCTATACCTATATGCAGTTTGAAAGGTTTATGAGCATAATTAACGAGTTAAACAGGATAGGAGTTTATATTCCCGTCAAGCATGTGTGCAACAGTGCCGGTTTAATTGAGTTTCCTGAAATGCACCTTAATATGGTAAGGCCGGGAATAGTGTTGTACGGGCTGTATCCTTCCCATGAGGTGGATGAAACAAAGCTTGATTTAAGACCTGCAATGACATTGAAGGCTAATGTCATTCTGGTGAAGGATGTGGAACCGAATACATGTATAAGTTACGGGCGGATATTCCAAACCTCGTGCAGCAGCAAGATTGCTACCATACCGATAGGATATGCGGATGGATATACAAGACTTTTGAGCGGCAAAGGGAAAGTCCTCATTAACGGTGAATTCGCCCCAATTGTCGGGAGAATATGTATGGATCAATGCATGGTGGATATAACCGACTTTAAGGAAAATGTGAATGTCGGCGATGAAGTGGTACTGTTTGGAAGACAGAAGGATAAAGAAATAAGGGTTGAGGACCTGGCAGAAAGTATCGGCACAATAAACTATGAGTTTGTATGCATTATCGGTAAGAGAATTCCCAGGGTATATTTAAAAGAAGGAAAAGTATATAATGTATTGAACTATTTAATATAATGAGGCAATAGATATCTCCAGCTTTTTTAGCAGACGACAAATTCTCTTTGAACTGAAGTGCTAAAATAAACTAAAATTAATGTATAACTTTTGGCAAATAATAAAAAACTATACTAGAAATAGAGGGATATTAGTATTTAATTGCATATAGGCAAAATTTACATGTGCTGCTTTGAAGGGGGAGTAATTAAAATTTAATTTGACCTATGCATATATTGAACTTTATAATTATATATATAAGTATAGAATTGCAATCTCAGTGGTTACCGATTTAGCCTTTATTAATTCTTTATGTCTTAACCCAAAAAAAGAAGTGGGGGTTTTACTTTGGCACAATTAAAGAAAATATTAATAAGTCTTCCTGACAACTTGCTAAAAGAGGTTGATTCCATAGTAGAAATGGAGAAAATTAACAGAAGTGAGTTTGTAAGGGAAGCAATGAAGCTTTATATACGAGAGAAAAGAAGAATTGAAATGAGGGATAAATTGAAAAAAGGTTACCAGCAAATGGCTGAAATTAATGCTAAACTTGCAGAAATTTGTTTTGAAGCAGACAACGATCAGCAGCAAAAATATGAGGAAGGACTCAGGGAGTTGGAAAAATAGTGGTAATTAAGCGTGGAGATATATTTTATGCCGATTTAAGTCCGGTTATCGGCTCTGAACAGGGAGGAATCAGACCTGTATTGATTGTCCAGAACGATATTGGAAATAAATACAGTCCGACGGTCATAGCATCAGCTATAACATCGCAAATAAACAAAGCAAAACTGCCTACCCATATTGAACTCAGTGCAAAGGATTATGGGCTTCCAAAGGATTCGGTGGTGCTTTTAGAGCAAATACGGACCATAGACAAGAAAAGATTGAGGGAAAAAATCGGACATTTGGATGATGAACTGATGGAGAAGGTTAACGAAGCTTTGACGGTAAGCTTTGGTTTGATAGATATGTAATTTATGGAGGGATACAAAAGATGAAGAGGTCATTAAAAAAATCAGGAATACTTACTTTGGTTATTGTTTTAGGTATTGCTTTGGTACATATTGTTCAGATTGTTAATGCTGCTGCTACGGCAGAGCCAGAGGCTGAGGATGATATTATTGTTCCTTCTCTAGACTATGTGGATGAAAAGATAAACAGTCTTAAGACCAGCCTTGATGAGATGACAAAGCAATATGAGGAATCTCAAGAACGGCTTAAAGAAATTGAAAGCTACGGAAAGTTTGTGCCGTTGGAACTGAATAAGAATCAGGTTCTTATTGCCGGCGAAAGTGCAGAGATTATTTTAAGGGGCGGTAAAGCACTGGCAATAGGCGGAGAAGGCGGAGGACTTTCAGACATCACATCGGGTTCGGGTGCGGATGTAAATACGGATCAGGAAGTTCCTTTAAACCACCTGCTTTTGATATCAAGGGATGACGGCAGGGGCATTAAAGTTGTGAGTGAGAAAGCCTGGGTGCTTGTAAAGGGACCCTATACCATCGATTAGTGCAGTTGCCATAGGTTGTTAGAACGTGCTTCTTTTCTTATATATATTTATTTTAGAGAAGGAAATTTCACTTTTATAGAGAATAATATATTTAAGGACAAAATTGTTATTGTCTTTATTTGCATTTTTTTGCTTATTAACATTTCAAATACCGGCTTCGTTTAAATGCTGTCAATACTTTTGTTTTATACTGAAAACTCAGGAATTTCGATTTTGTAATGGATTTATGAAAGGATGCAATTGTATGCATCTGAATTATTAAAGAATTCATTCAGTTAGAATCTATAATTAAAAGCAATTCCTTAAGATTATATTTATCGCAAGACTTTGGTAAATCACCTTCAGTTGTATTCAGCAATTTTTGTTTGCTATGTTACCGGTCTTATGGCTGGAATTTGAAGAGGTGAAGGTATGAAGTCAGGTTTCGGAAATAAGCTTAAGAACCTTGGCAGTAAATTCCGAATTGTGGTTAATTCAATAAAAGACAGGGTCTCAGGGGCTTTAAGAAAAAAGAAGGACAAGGGCAATGCTAAATCATATCATGAGATTAATGCTTCCAGAGGCATAAAAAAGGATAGAAACTCCGCTTTAAGCAGACTTGTGAGTTTTCTAAGGCTGGGCGACATAAAGATTGGGGTTAAAATAACTGTTTCTTTTATACTTATAATTATTGTTACACTGGCCTCAGCGTTTTTTGCTTCCATGAGCAGTGTTATGAAGAGTATGGAAGAAGAAGCGATATTTAGCACGCAGACAATTGTGGAGCAGTCTGCCAAAAGTATAAAGGTATTGCTGGAGGATGTGAACGGACTTGCCATGCTTATAGCAACGGACGAAGAAATCGCCCAAAATGTTAAGCAAATGAATGAAACAGATGATCCTGGTGAAGTGGCAAGAGCTTCAAGTTTTATTTTTCCCCGAATGAGAACATTAAAAGGGACAAAATCGGATAAGGTTATGTTTATAATAGCATCAAGTCTTAAGGGCGATGTTACCGTGCAGGGAGAAGGAAATTCAAATGATTTGGGAAAGAGCCATTACTTTGATACTATTGCATATAAAGAGTTTATGAGGAGCGGAAAGAATTCCTACTGGGTTGATACCCATTTTTCCGATCTCATCGGTCAGACTGCTTATAGTTCGGAACATAATTTCTGCTTGTTTAAAGTGATTAATACAGCTACAAGTCTTAAACCTGTTGGTTATTTACAGGTTAACGTGAATGAATCCACTATTGGAAATGTTCTTTCAGAAATGAAGCTGCCCTATAATGGTGATATTTACATTGTAGGACAAAACTGGAATATGATATACAACCGTCAGAATCCCAATGAAAATGCTTTTCGAGTAAATGAGATAAACAAGATTAATGACCAGGGGCAGACTAAAGCGGAGGTTCTAGGAAGGAACGAATTAGCTAAAAATGACAGAGCTCTTCAAGAAGTATTATATAGAATAACTGATGACGAAATAGGCGATAATGGGTTTAAACAAAGAGACCGTTATATTACTGATTCTATAATGGAAAGAATATATGAAACTATAGACTCGCAGGGAAAAATAAGTGACGATATAAAGGGAGAGCCTTTTAAGGAGATTGTAAACGGAGAAGAAATGCTGGTTACCTATTATACTATACGATCAATAAAGGGAACACAGCTAGAATGGTCAATAATTTCATTAACTCCCGTCAGTGAAATTACATCTCAGGTTAATAGTGCGGTTGCATGGATAATTTTAATTGGTATTTTGTGCTTTATTTTTGCAGCACTTATTGCTATTTTAATAACTTATGACATATCATCCGGGGTTAAAGTATTGTCTAAATTCATGGGTTCAATCCAAAAGGGTAACCTGGATATAGAGTATAATCTTAAACGAAAGGATGAGATAGGTGCTCTCGGTATTAACTTCAGAGACATGGTGGTTAATCTGAGAACACTTATTGGAAGTATCAAAGGGGCCTCGAATGTAGCTATCGAATCGTCCCAGACAGTTTCAAGCACTTCGGAAGAGAGCTATGCCTCCATACAGGAGTTTTTAACTCTTTTGACTGAAGTAAACAAGGAAATCGGAATGCAAAAGACGGAAATTGACAATAACGAAAAAATTGCACAGAGCCTTTCCGATAAGATTCAGATCATAACGAAGGATTTCGGCAATGTCAATGAAATAATATTCGGGGCAAAAGAACTCGGTGAAAAGGGTAAAGATACGGTAAACAGCCTCCAGCAGAATGCACAACAGGTTAAGGTTACCATTAATGAATTTTCTGAGCTTATAAATGTATTGAGAACAGAGTCGGGTGAGATATCTAAGATAACGGAAGCAATTAAGGGCATCGCAAAACAGACAAATCTTCTCGCATTGAATGCTACCATAGAAGCAGCCAGAGCGGGAGAGGCTGGTAAAGGCTTTGCTGTTGTTGCCCATGCCATAAAAAAACTGGCCGATCAATCCCGAGAGTCTGCCTCCTTTATTGAACGAAAACTAAAGCTCATTACCAATACAATAGAGGAAACCGGAAAAGTTGTAAAAGTATCCGATAATGTTATATCCAAGCATGACTTGGCTGTTCATGACACAATAGAGAAGTTTGATAATATTGTTGACTTTATGGACGATGTCTATAATCAGGTGAGAAGTATAAACAATTCAATAATGTCTATTGACGAAGCCAGAGTTGATATTATGGAATCGTTGAGGAACATGAATGAAAGCTCAAGGAAAAACGTCGGAAGCATAAATGAAATAACTGTCGGATTTAATGAACTGGTTGATTTGATTAAGCATCTGGTTTCACTGTCCGACGATTTGAGAAAGCTTTCAAAGAATCTTGAAAGTTCCATTGACATGTTCAAGGTGTAAGGTGAAGAAGAATACTCCAGAAACTAAAGTTACGCAAGTAAAGAGCCTGTAAATACGAAGAATATTCTTCTTCACTTCTCTCAGGCTTTCTTCAATCCGATTTTAACAGCCATGACCAGAAGAATAAAACGGGGTAAGTCCATCATTCTGATAAAACGCCAGGGTTCTTTGCAGAGCCTGTATAACCACTCGAGACCGTTCTTTTGAAAGAATTTCGGGGCGCGGGCAGCCCGGCCTGCCAATACGTCAAAAGTACCTCCTACGCCGATACATATTTTTACTTTCAGCTTATCCCTGTTCTTGTGTATACATTTCTCCTGCCTGGGTGCACCGAGGGCAACAAGCAGAACATCGGCACCGGAT
>DAOOJC010000021.1:0-10638 GCA_035384905.1 Acetivibrio sp.
AATTCAGCTATGGCTTGGTGTTGTGTTCCCTTCTCTGTTTCCGTTTTTTGTTGTGTCCGAAATCCTTAATAAGACAAGATTCATAAATGCCATAGGAGTACTTTTAGAGCCTGTCATGCGTCCCTTGTTCAATGTGCCAGGATGCGGTTCCTTTGCTCTTGCGATGGGAATTACCAGCGGTTATCCGGTGGGAGCAAAAATCACTGCCGGTATGCGAGAGGAAAATCTCCTCACAAAAACCGAGTCTGAAAGGCTTTTATCCTTCACCAATAATTCCGGACCGCTGTTTATCGTCGGTGCCGTTGCGGTAGGAATGTTTAAAATGCCGGAACTGGGAGTTTTACTTCTCCTATGCCACATGCTGGCAAGCATCACTGTGGGAATTCTTTTCAGATTCTATGGCAGGAATAATGAGAGTACACGTACTGTGAGCAACGAAAAATTACTGGTAAAATTTAAAAAAGAACTGTCTAAAAGCAGCAGGCAAAACATAAACCTCGGAATAATACTGACAGAATCAATTAAAAACTCAGTCAGTGTAATGCTGGCCATCGGAGGCTTCATCATTCTGTTTTCAGTTATCATTAATGTTTTGATTGATATTGGGTTTATATCCTCTCTGTCCGACTTGATATACGCAGTTCTATCCCTTGCGGGTATACCCAAAGAAATGATTACCGCATTGGTAAGCGGCTTTTTTGAAATAACTACCGGAACAAACATGGCCTGCAATGTTGGGGGTATTGCACTTATTGACAAACTTGCCGCAGTAAGCCTTATACTCGGTTGGGCCGGTATTTCAGTACATTCACAGGTTTACAGCATCATAAGCAAAACCGACATCAGTATAAAACCTTATCTTTTTGGCAAAATGCTTCACGGAATATTCGCTGCAGTATACATGTCGATAGCAGCAAGATTGCCCCACACAGCCCCTCTCATGGTCAAAAGTGTATTTAATGAAAGGGTAATGCAATCGGAATTCCCATGGATTAATTTGTTTCTTTATTCGTTGAAAAATATGTTGTTTTCCCTTGCCGTTATTATTGTATTCATCGTCACATCGCTTATTTTCAGCGTTATTAAGGAACTTGTATGTCCAAAAAAGTTTTAACCGCCATGCAATTATTTAAGTTCTTTACGGTTTTCCTTTATTACTTGCAACGTCTCCTCAAGGATTTCCTCAACTTTGTTTAAAATGCCATCAGCATATTCCTTTGTACCGAGCCTGATCTCCCTGGCATTTTTCTGTGCATTTGTAATTATCTCGTTTGACTGCTCATAGGCTTTTTTGGTAATCTCATGTTCATCCACAAGGGCTGAAATCTGGTTTTCTGCATCCTTTATTATATTATTGGCTTCCTTTTGTGCCTCAAGGAGAATCCTCTGTCTTTCCTCCTTAACCCACTTCGCCTGTTTGATGTCATCAGGCAGTTTCAATCTAATTTCCTTAATGATCTCAAGTATTTCTTCCTTATCTACCATACATTTTCCCGAAAACGGTACACTTATACTTTTTTCAATGAGATCCTCAAGCGTTTCCAGAATCGAAAGCATTTCCATAATAATCTCCTCCCAGTCTTATTGACTTTTATCAACAAGGACTCGCCAATAGAATTCGGTATACTTTTATCATACTGCTTTATCGTTTATCATTACTATAAATATTTTATCAATTTATTAAAGCCTTCGCAAAATCAAATACCAATAAGCTTTTGAACTTCAATGCTTAATTTTTTAACTGTCTTTATTAAATTGACAATTTACTGAGCGAACCTCTTTATTACCCTGTCTCTTATACACTCCGGAACCAAACCGTCAATTTTACCTTTATGTTCTGCCAATTCCCTTACGGAACTGGAACTCAAAAACGAGTAATGTATGTTGGTCATCATAAATAATGTCTCAATACCGGAATCAAGATTTTTATTCAGCAATGCCATTTGAAGCTCATATTCAAAATCCGACACAGCCCTCAAGCCCTTAATAATAACTTTGGCATTCTTATTTCTCATATAATCTATCAAAAGTCCGGAAAAGCTTTCAACTTCAACATTATGTATGTTTTTTACACTGCACTTTATAAGGTCCACTCTTTCCTCCAGCGAAAACACCGGTTTCTTACTTCTGTTTACCAAAACGGCAACAATAAGCTTGTCACACAATTTAGAAGCTCTCTCAATTATGTCCATATGCCCGTTTGTTATAGGATCAAAGCTTCCTGGATATACATATACACTCACATTCATACCTTCTCACTTTATAAGTTTATCTATCGTCCATACCTCTAAAAAAGGATATTGCCGTAATGCCATATTTCTGGCACCGGTACCTCTTATAACCGCCAATTTCTTCCTGAATCCCGTCGTCAAAGCTATGCTCAGCAATAATAATCCCTTCAGGCTTAATTATAGCATTTTTTTCTATGCATTTTAATGTTTCTACAACAAGATTTTTTTTATATGGCGGATCAAGAAATATTATATCAAATTTTTTGTTATTTTTTGATATCTTATTCAAAGTAATAAAAATATCGCCCGTAATCACAGAAGCCTTGTCAATTAACTTTGTATTCACAAGATTCTCCCTTATTATACGGGAACACTCATTGCTTTTATCCACAAATACAGCAAAATCAGCCCCTCTGCTCAATGCCTCTATGCCGATGCTGCCCGTTCCTGCATAAATATCCAACACCCCGGCCCCCGGGATCATGCCTGAGATAATATTGAACAGGGACTCTTTAACCCTGTCGGATGTAGGTCTTGTTGAAATTCCTTTTAATGTTTTAAGCTTGTGTCCCTTTGCAGTTCCGGAAATTACTCTTAAAATAACATATTCCTCCAACTAAATACAATATTATATACAATGATATTTTATATCATCATATATAATTGTCAACCATAATCCGACTTTTAATTCCTGTTAATTATTAATTAAGACTTATATCTTTGAGCTTTCCTTTAAACTTTTCGACTATTTTTTCCTTCAGCTTGATATTTTCTTCCTCACACAACAGCCTGTCCCTTCTCATAACTTCATTCGCCGCTTCCTGTGCCTTTTTCAATATATCCATATCCCTATATAAATTTGCAATTTTAAGCTCCGGGAGTCCATGCTGCCTTGTCCCAAAGAAATCCCCAGGTCCCCGGATCTCCAGATCTTTTTCGGAAATAACAAAACCATCGGTGGAGTTCTCCATTACTTTCATTCTCTCCCGGGCAATCTGGCTCTTACTTTCATTATACAGGATACAGTAAGATTGATATCCGCCTCTTCCAACACGCCCCCTCAGTTGGTGAAGCTGGGCAAGACCAAACCTTTCAGCATTTTCAACCACCATGACAGTTGCATTGGGAACATTTATCCCCACCTCGATTACTGTGGTGGACACCAGAATATCAATTTCTCCGTCCGCAAAACGCTGCATAACCTTGTCCTTTTCCAATGGCGGCATTTTTCCGTGAACAAGCCCCACCCTGAGGTCATTAAAGTCTTCTTTGGTTATTTTCTCTGCCATCTCCAATGCAGATTTAGCTTCTATGGCATCCGACTCCTCTACCAGAGGACACACTATATAAACCTGGTGCCCCTCCGATATGTTCTTTCTTATAAAACTGTTTATTCTGTCTCTCTTGCTGTTGTCTACAGCATAAGTCTTTATGGGTTTTCTTCCTGAAGGAAGCTCATCAATTACCGATATATCCAAATCGCCATACAATATAAGGGCCAGTGTCCTGGGAATCGGGGTAGCAGTCATTACAAGCACATCGGGATTCTCTCCTTTTCCTGAAAGCACTGCTCTTTGCCTTACTCCAAAGCGGTGTTGTTCGTCGGTTATTACCAGCCCTAAACGGCAAAACTTTACATTGTCTTCTAAAAGTGCATGGGTACCGATTACAATATCAACCTCTCCCGCTTCAATTCTTGAAAGCAACTCTTTCTTCTGCTTGGCTGTCTGACTGCCCACCAAAAGAGAAATAGAAACCCCGCTTTTCTCCATTAGGGAACATAATGTCTCATAATGCTGTTTTGCAAGAATCTCCGTGGGTACCATCATAATGCCCTGGTATCCGCTCTTGACGGCTTTCAACAGTGCCAGAGCGGCAATTACTGTCTTTCCCGAGCCCACATCTCCCTGAACCAACCGGTTCATAATCTGGGGGCTTTCCATGTCTTCTTCAATCTCTCTCCAAACCCTTTTTTGAGCATTGGTAAGTTCAAATCCTGTATTGGCTATAAAATGTTCCAGCTCTTTTTCATGAGGCCCAAAGCAAATTCCCTCTTTTCCATCCCCCAATGCACTTTTAATGCTGAGAAGTCCCAATTGCAGGATAAACAGCTCTTCAAACACAAGCCTGTATCGTGAATAATTTAAATCTTCTTCACTTCTCGGAAAATGAATATTGGAAAACGAGTAGTTTATGTCACACAAGCGGTATTCCTTTCTTATCCACCCCGGGAGCGGATCCTCAAGCATTCCGGCAACAATCTCCAATGCGTTTTCTATTACCGTCCGAATGGTATTCTGGGATAAACCGGCCGTCGACGGATAAACCGGCAGAATCCTCATTGTATTTTTATACTCCCCGGTGTCAACCCTTTCATATACCGGATTGTTGACCTCTAAATATTTATACTTTCCAGTTACTTTGCCGAAAAAAACATAGCATTCTCCAACATTAAATATTTTTTTGACAAAAGGTTGATTGAACCAAGTGGCTATAACGGTTCCGGTATCATCCTTTACATATACCTGATATATGCTAAGCCCTTTTCTAATACGTTTTTCCGATACCTTCGACATGACAATACCCTCAAAGGTACATTCCTCACCGTTTTCCATCTGGGATATTTTTTTTAACTTGCTTCGGTCTTCATATCCCCTCGGAAAAAACGTTATAAGATCGCAAACAGAAAAGACTCCGAGTCTGTGGAAGAGCTTGGACCTCTTTTCTGCCACACCTTTAATGTACTGTATTGACTTTTTCAGTATATCCTCTATACCACTGTTCATAAACTTTACAGTCCTTTTTCCTCTTTCGTGTGTTTCATGTTCTTAATAATTATATCATATGAGAGCTGTTAAAGCACCAACCAAAAGCTCCGGAGTATTTTTCTGCACATTATTTTAAGGGTGCATATTATTCATGGGAAGTAAAATAAGGAAATACATTGGTTTTACGAATTTTTTTCTTTATATTTATTTAATACAACCGAATTGTAAAAAAAACTTGCGAATAAACCAGAGTATATGTTAAAATAGGTATTGTTTGCAAAGAGCTGAATTAAATCCGTATTTGATTAATATTTCTCCAGCTTTAAAGGAGGTGTGATTATAAATGGCAAAGTGTGAAATATGTAGTAAGGACGTACTTTTTGGCATAAAGGTCAGCCACTCACATAGGAGAACCAATAGATCATGGAAGCCGAATGTAAGAAAGGTTAGAATTGTTGATAATGGAACTCCAAAAACAGTAAATATCTGTTCAAGATGTTTGCGTTCAAACAAGGTTACCAGAGCAATATAAGAGTACAAATTTCAAAACAGTGTATCGCTGATTTTTTGTGATACACTGTTTTTTGTGGAATATCACTTCGTGAAATCCCACTAATCAGGCACAAATCCCAAGTGCTCAAATGCTCTTGGGATTTGTCAGTAGTATTTAACGTAATAAAATCAAGCGTAAAGCCCCAGGTTTTCAAGAATATTAAAGCTTTATTATATTGCGGGTTTTAATATGTTGTATATTGGTAATTAACAGGTCAGTCCATTCTAAAAACCTTTCTAATGATGTTTCCGAGAAATTTTGGCATCTTAAATACCAATATCTTCATGTCATTCACTCCTCCCAGGTAAAAAAGCTCTCCAATAATACAGTATATTCATTTTATCTGTTTTTTGTGAATACTTGGTTTTACTCAGCTTGCCTGCTTTATAACCCTGCTTACAGCTCCAAAAACCACAGTGGCAATAATAGCACCTAAAAATGCAGGCACCAATGCAATTTCCATTGCCCCCGGGCCAAAGACATTAAAATACGGCATATACGCCCCAATCCAGGCACCAATCAGTGCAACAAGCGAAGCTCCCCATGCATCTCCCGGTATTTTATCCGGACTAATGGCATTTCCCAGCCACCCTACCAGAACTGCAATTAAGACTGTAACAATAAAGCCGCCCATATATAGCTCCCTCCTTTAACAATATAAGATTTATTATTGTATTATTTCCATAAAAATGTTTTATTTACTTAACCTCAAAATACAATATATAGTAATTGAGAGCTATGCAAAACTTTCAGGGGTATTTAATTTGTTTATTATATTCGTAAGAAACTATAGGAAAAAACTTTTATATCTTTCAGTGATACAAGACAAAGAAAACACCCGGTAAAGAAGATAAGATGTACAGAATAAGCTATTTTGTTCCCGAACACCTGTGGGGTAAAAAAGAAAAGAATCTATTCGAGAAGATGGTATATTCCTTTAAAGTGCTTTGAATTAATTTCCACCTGTAATTTTCACGCAATTTCTGCCGGATTCTTTTGCATCGTATAATGCATCATCCGCCATCTTCAAAAGTTCCGCTTCAGAGCTTGAAAACTCAGGGTATGAAGACACTCCAAAACTAACCGTAACCGAAGCTGTAGCCTTTCCATCCGTAATTGATGTTTTGGAGATAAGGTCTCTGAGCCTCTCAACCTTATAATAGGCCTCATTGATTCCTGTTCTCGGCAGAAGTATGACAAACTCCTCACCTCCATATCTGGCTATAATATCATCGCTTCTTAGAGAATTTTTTATAAGTGTTGCAATCCGACTCAAAACCTTGTCACCAAACAGATGTCCGAATGTGTCATTAAACTTTTTAAAATGATCAATATCGAGTAATGCAAGAGAAAGGTCATACTTTTCCTTTTTAGCACTTTCAAATTCTTCTTTAAGTCTTTCCTGAAAATAGAGCCTGTTGTAAACTCCGGTAAGACCATCCACAGTTGCCAGTTCATGCATCCTCTGGTACAACTCCACATTTTCCATTGCAATACCCACCTGCTGTCCAATAATATTTAAGAGACGCAGGTTGTTTTCGTCAAAAGCATTTGAATACATGTGCTCAACCAATACCAAACCAAACTTTCTTGATTTTGTAACAAGGGGTACGCAAATTAAAGACTTTATGCCTCTACCCTCGGTAAAGGGAAAATCATTGGCATTCACGCAATTTTCAATAACAGGGTCTCCGGTTTCCAATACATCCATAAGCTTATCGCAATTTATATTGTCGTTGAGTGTTATAAGTCCATTGCGTTTTGAAACATTCGTGGTATGAACCTTCAACCTGCATTTTTTATCATCGTAGCGTATTATTGTGGAACTGCTGACTCCCATAACTCCAATTATTATGTCATTGACATCTTTCAATAAATCATCAATATCGAGTATGGAACTTATTGCCTGGGTAATCTGCTGCAATGTAAACAACTCAGCCAAACTGGTCATTAGCTTCTTATTAGTCTCCTCCAGCTTGCAATTGGCATCCTTCAATTTGCCGTTCTGCACCTTAATCTCTTCCTGGGCTGCAGCTACCTGGTCATACCTGTTTGCAAGCTCCATAAACAGCTTCCTGTTTTGTTGTTCATTCTTATTATTGTCCGAATAAAACCATGAACAAAGAACTGCCAGCAAAAACATAACCAGATGGACTGAAATGATATAAGGAAATTCTTTTACAATTTCATCTGTAACAGCAAAACCATCTTCTAAAAAATATAAATTATTGACAATCCTCATTACTATATTTAACAAAAGAGAGTATCCCACCAGAATAAATGAAAACTTTCGTCCCACACATAAGGCAGTAACCATTACAAGGAACAAGAGGATGTAATTTGCCCATTCCCCGGCTCCGATAAAAACCATGGCAATGTGTATAAATAGAACCTCTAAGAGCTTTATGGGCATGTAAAACTTATTACTGCCAAAAAAGTCCTTCCATGCAAATACAGCTTTGATCAAACTGAATATTATCATTCCCAAGAGGAAACAGACTTTAACAACACCCGGGCATATGTTCCAGTTCGCCAAAGTACCGGCATCTACAGTAATAACATGAGCAGCAATAGTTCCAATAATAAGCCATGTAATTCCAAGTAGCATCAGCTCATACTTTCCAATCCTATTCACAGATACACTTCCCTTTCGAACAAAGCAAGTTTACTTAAAATGTTGTAGATGAAATATTAAAATATTACCTCAATTTGTAATAATTCATTTCAGAAATTGTCTTCCATAGTCACAATAGTCAATGATGCTGCATTTATTGCACTCAGGTTTTCTTGCATGACACACTGCTCTGCCGTGGTATACCAATTGATGGCAAAATTCCGACCAATTCTCTTTCGGTACAACAGCCATAAGGTCAAATTCCACTTTTTTCGGGTCATTGCTGCTGCTCAGACCTATCCGGTTACTCAACCTTTTTGCATGGGTATCAACAACAATACCCGGAATACCAAAAACGTCTCCCAGCACCAAATTCGCAGTCTTTCGCCCAACCCCGGGCAATGTCAGCAAATCCTCCAAATTGCCGGGAACCTGTCCATTGAATTGGTCAACTATTATTCTGCTGGCTTCCTTAATATTTCTTGCTTTATTGCGGTACAAGCCTGTGGGCATTATATCCCGTTCCAGTTCTTCCAAATCTGCATTGGCAAAATCCAAGGCAGTTTTATATTTCTTAAAAAGTGTGTTGGTCACCATGTTTACTCTCACATCGGTACACTGTGCAGCAAGCTGTGTAGCTACAAGCAATTGAAGAGGATCCTTGTAGTCTAGAGTACACGTGGCATCCTTATATATCTTTTTGAACACCTTTATTATACTTTCTACTCTTTCTTTCTTATCCATACAACAGCATACCCTCCAACATATTATAACAGATAATTACTTCCATTGCATAGCAATAAAACTAAAAATTAATAAATAAAAAATGATTTTTGCTCAAAAAAAGTCCAGATCGACCGGACTTTTTTATTTATCATGCACAGAATAAATTGGATTATAAATATACATAAATGCTCTAATCCCATATTATTTCTTTTTCATCAGTTTTGCATATAAATCAGAGTACTTGCCCGCTGACTTATTCCATGAATAATCGGCACTCATTGCCCTCTTAACGATCATATCCCATTCTTGAGGTTTTTCATTATAGAACTTTATCGCCCGCTTGAGAGTCTTTAACATATCCTTGGACGTGAACTCCGTGTATGAAAAACCGTTTCCATTTTTCCTATCAACATCTACATCAATAACTGTTTCCGCCAAACCGCCTGTTGCCCGAACTATAGGAATTGTACCGTATCTTAAGCTAAAAAGCTGTCCTAATCCACAGGGCTCAAACCTTGACGGCATAAGGAACATATCACAGCCTGCATATATCCTCTGGGCTAAAGGAACATTAAAACCTATATATACTCCAACCTTTTCAGGGTACTTTTCCTGAATCTTCTTAAATCCTGTCTCATAATACTCATCACCCGCACCAAGCAAGATAAACTGTATGTCATCTTTCATCATTTCATCTATTTCATCCATTATAAGGTTTAAGCCCTTCTGCCCCGTAAGTCTCGATATCAAACCGATAGCCGGCACATCCTTTTTGGGAAGTCCCATTTCCTTCTGGAGTGCATACTTGTTTTCAACTTTTAGCTTGAAGGTCTCAACATTATAGTTTTTATTAATTCGTGGGTCGGTTTCGGGATTGAAAACATCATAGTCTATGCCGTTCACTATTCCATACAGATCCTTTGACCTGTTTTTTAATAGCCCCTCCAATTTTTCGCCATATCTTTCAGTTTGAATTTCTTTTGCATAGGTTTCACTTACCGTACTTATTATGTCGGCATAAACCAAACCCGCTTTCATAAAACTGAACATACCGTAAAACTCAACCTTTTCAGGTACAAAAAGCTCATCGGGTATTCCCATAATACCCAGTACATCCTTCGAGAAATTGCCCTGATATTCAAGGTTGTGAACCGTGAACAAGGTTTTTATTTTCTTGTAATAAGGATAAGATTTATAATTTTCCTTCAGGAACATACAAATCGGTCCTGTATGCCAATCATTACAGTGAATTATATCGGGCTTGAAATCAATTTTAGGAAGCATCTCAAGAACCGCTTTGCAAAAAAAGGCGAACCTGTCGGCGTCATCAAAATAACAATATATACCGCCTCTATTAAAATAGTGGTAATTATCTACAAAGTACACAGGCACCTTGGAATCCTTTTCCTTATCCCTAAAGTCTATGGAACCTTCCCTGACAATGCAGGTAGCCTGTCTGTTGCCCATTTCTACAGGAAAATCCGTCACATAACTCATATCAGCGTTTATTTGCTGATACCTAGGCATTGCAATCCTGACATCATATCCCATGGAAACCAGTGATTTGGGCAATGAACCCGCTACATCTGCCAGTCCTCCTGTTTTTGCGAATGGAGCTACTTCAACAGAAACAAATAACACCTTCAAGCTATCATTTCCTCTCATTTTATACCTCCATCTTGTTTTTTTACAGGGCTTCGAGCCCCTTCGCTTTTTGCTATTTCACTCCGTGAAATAGCACTCTTT
>DAOOJC010000022.1:0-10343 GCA_035384905.1 Acetivibrio sp.
AACAAAAAACGGCATAGCCGAATATCAACGACTATGCCGAATTTTTCAGGAATTAATAATCCCTATCTGACCGCTCCTAATGGCCTTTTTTTATTTCTATAATAAAAACTATAATATAAAACTATTCGATTACGGATATATGTATTTCAATTTGTTTATCATCTTCAAAACGGAGTGGAATACATATCGTCTTCATTTTTGTCGGCGATATCTGCATATTGTCACCCATGAGAAATGAGGGTGGTGTTATTTCGATACCTATTCCCCTATTGTAAAGAATAGTGGCAGTATTTCCAAGAATCATATTTGTAAGCTCCGAAAGAGCACTTTTAGATATTTCGTCCAGCTCTATAATTTCCGCCCCTCCCATCATATTGGAAGCTATTATCAAAGCAACTTTCTTGCTCATTGCAAAAATCGCCTGTCCTCTTATTTTTCCGGTTAATCCTACAAATATCAGAATATTATCCCCTGTATAAGGAGACGTCTTAATGTATACTTCTCCCAATCGGGCATCGATTTTTGCAATCTGCTTTAATACCGATTGACTAGCTTCTATGAAAGGGTTAATGTATTCGACATTCATAAATCAATACCACCTTTTTTTATATGTGCTGCTAAAAAACTAAGACGCATTAGTGATGCTTGGTACAATACCAGACACTATATTTTAATAAGATTTCACAATGATAGCCAATGGTAATTGAAATTCAGTTCAGGTGAATACAAACAGCAATGAGGTAAAAAAGAATAATTTTCGTATTATTTATTATTCTATAAACCTGTTATAAATTCCTCTTTTTTTTCTACACTTTTTCGCAAGTATTTCTATGCTGTACTCTTTTGTATTTTTCAGCATCCACATATTACCTAGTGTGCTGCAAGACATCAATGCCTTGCAGCACTTCTTTTCAAAACTTCATTTAAAGCTTTAGTAGTAATGGGAGCACCTTTTTCTATTTCATCATTAAAATCCATTTTCCCCGGATCCCCTATTCCAACAATGACCATGTCGTCATGTTCCCTCAATATACTCAATGTATCACCGCAAACTAATCCGGTATGAGTTTCCTTTCCGTCTTTATCCACAGTACCTTCTATTATTTTACCTTCTCTTGTTACCGAACATGATACCTTAAACTTGCCGCAATCCTTTCCTTTCGAAGATACGGCTAAAACGCCAAGGGTTTCAATATAATCATTGTTCATAACTGCTTCCATTGCTGTCTCACCCTTACCTTTTCCTTTATATCCCCTGTCATCTACCATCACCACCACAGGATCATGTTCGGCTTTTTTAATCATCTCTACAATTTCTTCAGCAGTCAATGTAGTTGGATTGCCCGCAGAAGCAGAAATACATCTGCCACCGATATTAGCCGTGGCGATTTCCACGGCTCTCATAGCTACCATATCACCATCGGTGACAAAAATCACTCTTTTTTTATACATTTTATCACACCTATATTTTAAATTTTTAAGCCATATGCCGGACAAAAAAATATTGCTACCTTTTTGCTTTTGGTGTAAATGCAACAGACATAAAATATCCAAAAAAAACAGCTGCGGCAATTCCTGCTGCAGTAGCCTTTATTCCGCCGGTAAACGCACCGAGAACACCTATTTTATCTACATCGCTAAAGGTTCCCTTTACAAGGTTGTAACCAAAACCTGTAAGAGGAATGGTCGCTCCGGCACCTCCAATATCCACAATCTTCTGATAAATCCCCATGGCCGTCAATATTGCACCTGCTGTTACAAACAATACAAGTATTCTCGCAGATGTAAGCTTCGTTTTGTCAATTAGTATCTGCCCCGCCGCACAGATTACTCCTCCAACAATAAAGGCGTTAACATAAGACATTAAAACATTATCCATAAAATCACCCCAAAAATGAGTATTGGCATTTTACTACTGTAATACCGTAGAAATACTTACTGCATGTGCTATAGATGGTATCGATTCCCCTTGTTGGGTGCTTGTGGGGCTTAAGAGAGCCCCGGTTGCAACAAATAATACATTTTTCAGACTTCCCTCCATCATTTTCCAATAAATAAATCCCGCAAACACTGTTGCACAACAACCGCATCCACTGCCTCCGGCATGTGTATCCTGCCTTTCCCGGTCGTATATCATCAAACCGCAATCATTATATATGCCGCTTATGTTATAGCCCTGCTCCTGCACAAGCTCGGCACATATATCTCTTCCCACCTCACCAAGGTCTCCTGTCACTATCAGGTCATATCTTTCGGGAGAAAAACCTGTGTCCATGAAGTGGGTAACGATAGTATCAACCGCAGCCGGTGCCATGGCTGCTCCCATATTGTTGGCATCCTTAATGCCTTTATCTACAATTTTGCCGGTAGTGATATGGGTTATATAGGGTCCGTCACCTTTTGCCGACAACAAAACACCTCCGGATCCTGTCACTGTCCATTGTGCTGTTGGAGTACGCTGCGTTCCGAGCTCCAGAGGAAACCTGAACTGTTTTTCCGCTGAACAAAAATGACTTGACGTAACACACACAATATCTTCCGCAAATCCGCCGTCTATAAGCATTGAACCTAAACTCATCGACTCAGCCATAGTCGAACAAGCACCATAAACTCCAAAGAAAGGAACTTCCGACTCTCTAAGTCCGAAATTTGCAGCTATACATTGGTTTAAAAGGTCTCCTGAAAAAACATAATTTATTTGCTCGGCAGATTTATTGGCTTTCTTTAAAATCAGTGCAAAGGTTTCTCTGATTAATTTGCTTTCAGCTTTTTCCCAGCTTTTCTCGCCGCACATCTCATCTTCAACTATATTGTCGAAATACAGCCTTAAAGGCCCTTTTCCTTCTTTCGGTCCTGCAATGCAAGCAGTTGAAACAATACTTGGAGGATTCTGAAGCTTTACTGTTTGATTTCCCAATCTTTTTGTACTCATATTCCACTCCTTGCCCTAGCTTAATAGATAATATACAATTCCTGCAATTATTGATGCAGAAATTCCATATACAAGGACGGGGCCGGCAATAACAAACATTCTTCCTCCCACGCCCATCACATATCCTTCACTCTTAAACTCCATTGCTGGTGAAACGATAGAGTTTGCAAATCCTGTTATAGGAACTATAGAACCTGCACCGGCAAATCTTCCCAGATCGTCATACAGATTAAGTCCTGTAAACAATGCCCCCAAAAATATCATCAAAAGTGATGTAATTCCAGCTACTTCTTCCTGTCCATATCCTCTCATTTTTAATGCATTGGTAAAAAACTGTCCTATTATACAAATAAGTCCCCCAACTATGAAAGCCCTGATTATATTTCTGCCGATATTGGATTTCGGGGATTTTTTCTCCACATAAATTTGATATTCTTTATTGGTCATTGTTTTTTTCATAATTAACCTCCCGGCTTTTAAGCAATTCTTTTTCCTGAAAACTCAAAAAGAGAAATTTCATCACAGGTCTGTAAAACGAAAATTCCTTTTGACGGAATTTTTTCCTGCTTTCGCATTAATAACGTGAATGCTAAAAAGGTAATGATTATTAAAAGGCTTAAAACTATTAACACAAATTTATGCCTTCTTAATACTTCTGCCATATTGAATCAATCCTTCATACTTATAATTTCTATATAGTTTAGTATTGTAAAAAAAAAAAACAATATGCAGGAACATATTGTTTTATTATATATGCACTCTATACATACTTAATTTTCTTTCTAATATCCTCCAATATTTTCTTTTCGATTCTCGAAACCTGAACCTGTGAAATACCCAGCATTTTTGCTATCTGAACCTGGGTTTTTTCCTTGAAATATCTCAAAATAATAATTTGCTTTTCCCTTGGTTTAAGGGTATCGAGTACCTTTTTAAGGTCAATTTTGTCAACGAGGTCTATCTCATTGTCATTGCTTTCATTATTAATCCTGTCTATCAAAAGTGCTGAAGAATTATCCCCTTCTCCAACTGTGCTATATAACGATTCCGGTGTACAGCTTGCTTCCATTGCCATAACCAAATCTTCAACTGGAATTTCAAGGCGGGATGAAATCTCGCTTACCGACGGCTCCCGTCCCAATTCCTTTGTCATAATTTCCTTGGTAACTCTGGCTTTATTGGATAATTCCTTGAGAGAACGGCTAACCTTTATAATACCGTCATCCCTTATAAATCTCTTAATTTCTCCAATGATCATCGGAACCGCATATGTAGAAAATTTGACGTCAAAGGAACAATCAAACTTGCTTATGGCCTTTATAAGTCCTATACAACCTATCTGGAAAATATCCTCAGTTTCGTATCCCCTGTTCTGAAATCTTCTCACAATACTCCAAACCAGGCCTATATTTTTTTCGACCAATACGGACTGAGCATCCTTGTTTCCCTTTTTAGCCTCTCGAATTAATTCCAGAGTCTCCTTTTCAAATATTTCATCCATATTTATATACATTCCTTTCGCAAGCTCAAGGCACAAAACACCAAAAATATTATTAAAAACCTACTCCCTCAATATCTCAAATCGTGTAACAACTGATAACCGCTAGAATTATTCTTAACATTCAACAAGTTTTTAAACATTACCCGTGTTAATTTCCAACAGACTTGAAGACCTTATACATTTTTACTGTTGTCCCTTTTCCTGCTTCAGAAACAACCTCAACCTTGTCCATAAAATTCTCCATGACAGTAAATCCCATACCGGATCTCTCCATCTCCGGTCTGGAAGTATACATGGGTTGCCTTGCCTGTTCAATATCTTCTATTCCCTTACCTTCATCGATTACGGTTATTTCTACGGCATTTGTATATAGTTTGCATTCCATTTTTACAATTCCGCTGCTGTTTTCATAACCATGAATTATGGCATTGGTTACAGCTTCCGAAACTGCAGTTTTTACATCTGCGAGTTCTTCCAGATTCGGATCTATTTGTGATACAAAAGCCGCCGCAACTACTCTTGCAAATGCTTCATTGCTTGACTTGCTGATAAATTCCAATTTTACTTCATTTATAGGATTCATTCTATATTCCCCTTTACATTTTATTTATAGCATCGTCTATGTTTTCACAAGCTGGTACCAATTTTAAAAGTCCGGATATATTAAAAATCCGACTGATTTTATCGTTAATACCCGTTATAAATAATTTCCCGTTTAACCTTTGGATTTTTTTATATCTTCCAATAACAACCCCAATACCTGAACTATCCATAAAATTAACCTTTGAAAAGTCCATAATCAAATTCTTTGTAGTGGATTTCATTATTTCTGCATCCAGCTTCTGTATAATGTGTTCGGCAGAATGATGATCCAGCTCTCCTGTAATGGCAGCAATTAAAGTTGTGCCTCTGTTTGTTAATTTTAAATTCAATATTATCCTCCTCCAACCTTTGTCATCCTAAACTTTATTCTTCATAGACTATATTTCCCCTTCATAGAATAATGTAAGGTTTTGTAATTTGGGCAAGAAAATATCGACAAATAACAACAAGAAAAAATACCTTTAATTTGATTAAAAGGTATCCCAATACTTATAAGGCATTATATAACATTGATAAATATATAGACCTATCAGTGCCACACAATGGCACTAAGTGCTTCATGAGCAAAGCATGCTCGTCATAATTTATTCCAGGTTAATCATACTCTCCAAAGCTTGACGTTACAAGATCAACAAGCTCATTCACTGCCAATTTCTCATCTTCACCGTCTGCACTGATTTCTATCTCTTCTCCCTGGGCAACAGCTAAGGACATAAGACCCATTATGCTCTTTGCATCAACCTGTCTCTCACCCTTTTTAATCCATATGTTAGATGTAAACTTTCCGGCTGTTTGAACAAACATTGCGGCCGGTCGTGCATGCAACCCTGATGGATTAGTTATTTTAATAGTCTGTTCAACCAATTTGATTATTCCCCTTTCATACTTCTTATTCTCTCAGCAATAATGTCCAGTTTCCTCAATCTATGATTAACTCCTGACTTTCCCAGCGAAGGGCTTAACATTTCTCCAAGCTCCTTAAGGCTGGCATCGCTGTATTTAAGCCTTAGCTGTGCAATATCTCTTAAATTCTCAGGTAATTTTTCAAAGCCAAGATTATCCCGGATATACCTGATGTTGTCCACCTGCCTAACCGAAGCATTCACCGTCTTTTGAAGATTTGCTGTCTCACAATTTACTATTCTGTTGACGTTATTGCGCATCTCCTTTAGAATTCTTATATTTTCAAGTTCTAAGAGTGCAGAATGTGCTCCGATTATGTTTAAGAAATCAACTATATTTTCACCCTCTTTCAGATATACCACATAGCTTCCTTTTCTCATAATCACTTTTGCATTTAAATTGAAACTGTCCATTATTTCATTCAGTTCCTTTGCCAATGCGTGGTTATGACATATTATCTCAAGATGATATGTCTTTTCGGGATCACTCATCGAACCTGAAGCTAAAAAAGCTCCCCTTAAATATGCCTTTAGGCCGCTCTTCCTGTTGATCGTCCCTGCATACGGCAAATATTCCACTGTGTCCGATGTTTTAATATTAGCATCACTAAGTACTTTCTTCAAACCCTTTGAACATGTTAGCACCAGCATATATACAATATGTTTTTTAAGCTTCCGGCTTCTTCTTATACTCATTTCCACATTTATACCGTACAACTCTTTAACAAGTGAAAAAATCCTCCGGGCAAAAGCAGCATTTTCAGTAATAATCCTCATGTTTATTTCGTCAGGGCTCACAACTTTTATTATTCCGCTGATTCTGATTGCTGCCGCAAGCTCACAAATAAAAATGCTGTTGCTGCCTATGTTTATTCTGCATAACTCATTCTTAACTGTAGATGAAAATGACAACTCATACACCTCATATAATAAATAATCCTTCAACTTATGATAATTTATCCGGCAGTTAATCCGTACACAAATTATACCCTAAATCTCAATAAATTTCTAGTGCCCCATGACAGAAAAACAGAAACCGATTCCTGTACATGCCGGTTTGAATCATCTACTTATAACCGCATTACATCCTCAACATATGCCCTCAATATTTCAGCCACACTCCATGCCTGGGCAAAGCAGCCTCTGGGTATCAGCGGTTCGTTCCCGTCAAATATTTCGGATATGGAACCAAGGCATGCATCCTCAAAATGGTCTATAAACGGTTCAATAAATTTTACCGCCACTTCCTTAGCCCAAGATGAATAATTGTTCACCTTCATGTATGCAGTTATAAACTGACCAAGAGGCCACGTCCAGACTGTTCCCTGATGATACGCACCGTCTCTTCTGTACTGGTCTCCGGCATACACTCCCACAAACTCACCGGATTCGGAAGATAAACTCCTCAGTCCATAAGCAGTATACAGCTCACTGAAAACCTTGTTTACAACCTTCTCAGCCCTTTCTCCTTCAATCACGGGATAATCCAGGCTTACCGCCATTATCTGGTTAGGACGGACTTTATCATCTGTGTAATCCTTTGTTATGCAGTCATAAAGGCACTGCTTCTCTTCGTTCCAGAAGCTCTTAACAAACGATTCCTTAACCTTTTGTGCCAATTCATCGTAGCCGGCAAATTCCTGCTTCAAATGCTTTGACAGCTCTGACATCACCTTTAGTGCATTGTACCAAAGGGCATTAATTTCTACCGTCTTTCCATGCCTCGGTGTAACTACCCAGTCACCTACCTTTGCATCCATCCATGTAAGCTGTGTATGTTCGTCTCCGGCAGTAATAAGGTAATCCTCATCCATTTTTATGTCAAACCGCGTTCCCTTTGTATAGGACTCGATTATCTCCTTTAGCACGCTATAAAGGTTTTTTTCAATAAAGTCATAGTCTTTGGTATAATCGGCATATTTTTTTGTAGCCACAAAATACCATAAAGGTGCATCCACACTGTTGTATGGCGGTTCATTTCCACCATCGGGGAACATGTTTGGGATAAGCCCATCCTTAATGTATTTTGAAAAGGTATAGAGTATTTCCTTTGCATCTTCGAACCGTCTTGTTGAGAGGGTAAGCCCGGTAAAAGCTATCATGGTGTCCCTTCCCCAATCGGTAAACCACGGGTATCCCGCAATTATGGTTTTTGCATTCGTTGATTTGCGGTGAACGATAAAATTGTCCGCAGCCAAAACAAATCTTTTAGCCAGTTCATCCTTATATCCTGCTTTATCAATCAATGACACAAGCCTTTTTTCTTCGCTATTGATTATTTTTATGCCATCCTTGCAGCCAATGTTTTTTTCGACTGTGCAGATAAACGTAATGCACTTTTGCTCCATCGGTTCAATTCTTATATCAAAACAACCGGGTATATAGTGGTCTTCGGTTGAGGAAAGACCCCTCTCCCTTTCTACCGCATAATCCATATTATAAAACCATGTGTCGTCCAAATCCTTATATTTTCCCTCACTGCAGTACAAAGAAATGTCAATGTCGTAATAGGTGGGCCGAACAGTTAATATCTTGCTTTTGTATTCCTTTACAAAATTCATATATGCCCTGCTGGAATTAAAATGATAGTCCCTGAAGTTTACTAAAGGGGTAAGTCTCAAGTTCACTTCTTTTGTTCCGTTTATGATTCGGTAAACCACGGCAACGGTGTTTTCTCCATAAACCATGCATATTTCTTTTTCAATATAAACATCCTTCACTCTGTAAACGTACTTCGGAATAAAATTATACTGGAAGCGTTCCAGGTAATGGTACCCTTTCTGTATAAAGCCCGGTACTTCATAGGAAAAAAGATTATAAACTTCATCATCAACGGTAACACTCTCGTCAATCTTTGATAAAATGAGATGTCTGGCCACGGGAGGTTTGAGCGATGCTACCAAAAGCCCGTGATATCTTCTTGTATTTGAACCGATTATGGTTGAGGATGAAAACCCGCCAATTCCGTTAGTCAAAAGCCATTCCTTCTGTATTCCCTGTTCATAAGTTCTCCAGCTTGATTTTCCAAAATCCATGCTTCCCATCCTCCATATCTGATTTTTATCCAAGCCAAAACTCTACCTTGCATAAGGCAGAGCTGCTCTTAATAATATATAAAAATTACAAATTACTGGGCCATGTCTTTAAACCGATTCTTATTGTAATAGGTCGGCATTTTTTTGCCTCTACTGAACAGAGTTTTTTCAACTAAATTAATAATTGTCTGTGCCAACCTTTTTGTATCATGTCTAATATAAGAATTATTTATACAAACAAAATCTTCACCCAGCAATTTAATACCTGATATTCTCATCTCCCCGGTTTCAAGTCTTACTACCTCTGCTCCGTCGTCTCTATACTTTCTCTTCAAATCCTCCGGTATATCGGCAGTGTTGTATATGCAGTAATCAACAATTCCTTTAAAGGAATGCCTTTCTATTGCCCCGATATGATCCTCCACAGTATACCCTTCCGTCTCTCCCGGTTGGGTCATTACATTGCACACATATATTTTCAAAGCCTTTGAATCTCTTATCGCCTCACACACTCCATTAACCAAAAGATTTGGAATTATGCTTGTATAAAGGCTTCCAGGACCCAATACAATAACATCGGCCTCATTTATCGCCTCTATTACTTCATCCAGAGGCTCTGCAAACTCGGGCTCCAAGTACACCTTCTTAATGGACCCCTTATGAAACTTGTGATGTTCACCTATTTTTGACTCGCCAACAATCACATATCCATCCTCTAATTGTGCACAAAGCTTAATATCCTGTAAAGTAACCGGAAGTACCCTTCCCTTTACTGCCAGCACATCACTCATTCTTTGAACTGCCTGCTCAAAGCTGGGACAAATACCATCCATTGCAGCAAGAAAAAGATTACCGAAGCTTTGACCTTTTAACATCCCATCTTGAAACCTGTACTGTAACAGTTTTTCCATGATGGGCTCCGTATTGGCCAGTGCCAAAATACAGTTTCTGATATCTCCCGGAGGTAAAATTCCAAGATCCTGTCTTAAAACTCCTGATCCTCCTCCATCGTCAGCAACCGTGACAACGGCAGTGATATTTGAACTGTAAACCTTAAGACCCCTCAACATGGTTGAAAGGCCGGTACCTCCTCCAATTGTCACAATTTTTGGATCACTTTCCATTCGTTTTTCTTCACAAGTTAAGGTTTCAACCTCTTCTTGCAGAAAAGATGTTTTTAAAGTGTCCTTCCCGTCTTTTTCAACTGTCCCGTTTGTAAAAATTTGCTTTACCACATTAATAATCCTCATTTTTTGGCACCCCTGCCGTCTTTATCTATGTCCCTGTGATCTATAACAACTCTGTGCTCCCTCTCGGAAAGATACGAAAACAATTCATCCGAAATAGCAACCGATCTATGTCTTCCTCCG
>DAOOJC010000023.1:0-10154 GCA_035384905.1 Acetivibrio sp.
AATGATATAATTTTACCCAGAAAACGGCCGTATACCATATCGTTAATTTGAACCAAGTTCATCCCCATAAACCTTTTTGCAAGCATTACATAGGATAGAAAAAACGGAGTCGAAACAGCCAGTCCTGCCAATATAACCATCCATGTTTGGTGTTCGGTTATTCCTGCCGTAAAATCCGTTAATAGAACTGAACCCTGAACAAAACCGGCAATTAAGAAAAGTAATTGCTGACTGCTGATTTTTCCTTTTTCAACACTCATATTATTTCCCCCCTTCACTTTGCCATGCCGGTTTTTTCAATAAATCGGTTTTTATTATCTTTGCTTCAACGTCAATTTTTAATTCAACAGAAGGATATAAATCATCCCAATTGTCTTTTAAAGCTTTCCACTCGTTGCTGTATTTTTTATGCAGCATTTCTCCAAAACCAAAAATGTCAGCATTTAATTCCTTGGATTTATCGAAAGCCGCCAGTATTTCCTGACGTATTATTTCTTCCGAAGCTTTTTGCATTTTCTCAAAGGCCGGATCGGTTGCCAGGTTTTCGGTTGTAGTCTGTTCCGAAAGGCTCGATTCCTCTTTTATTTTTATATGCATTACTATTTTTCCATCTCTCAATTTCGGCGTTACTTTGCTTTCGGCTTCTAAAATCTCCAAAACAGCACTTCCTTGTTCATTAGGTGAACAAACCTGTATCACGCCGCTTTTCACTTTACCGAGTACCCACAAAAGTCCCCGGACTTCAGCCTGGTTTAGCTTGCCAACCATTTTGCCCTTATTGAAAACAGCCAAACCCGACACATAAATATCCTTGTTCCCATTGTCCTGCAAAACACTGACTAAAGGTGCTACCGGAGCTGTAGTAGTGCTCATCAGGCGTGAAGCAAAATCTTTCATATTCACTTTATATAATTGAGAGGTAAAAACATAGGACTCGACCAGCTTTTCAATATTGGCAGCAGGAAACTTTTCAGTTTTCGGTTTGGTTTCCAAAACGTCCGAAGCCCGATCCTCGGCAACAAGAATCAATGCAGTCGGTCTCATTTCATGGGCACGCAAAAAGAAGTCAATATACTTTTCCAAACCCTCTGAAGCTATATCTTCCCCATAAATCACAGCTTGATTGTGGGATATGAACAGCCTGTTTCCTGTTTTGTGTGTTATTTGCCTTACTGCATCAAAAATTGAATTTCCCGTGCTGGTAACATTCCAAAATGCCCCGTTTTCCCCTCCACCGTTTTTTTCTGTATTTCCGTTTTCCTCCTCTCTAACTATCTGTGCTGTCAGCAAAATGTTTCCCGTGTTCTCGTCCTTGTCAACTCCTATTCCTACGACAATTTCCAGATCGTTTATTTCCCTTCCTCCAAAACATCCGGATAAGGTAAACAACATAAAAAAGCATAAAATCAATTTCATAATCGGTAAATTCATCTTTTTTCTCATCGCAGCCCGCTCCTTTTATGTAGAATCTTAGTTGTCTTCCTTATATGTTAACGACATCAGCCCGGATTATGGTTATATGAATCGAAACCGCCATAAACAATAGCTTTTGGACGCTTTTTTAATTTTCGAAGGGGCATCCTTATAAAAACATCCCTCAAACCTGAAAAATCAAATGGTACAACCGGCCAGAAATACGGTACTCCGAAAGACCTTAAAGATGCCAGATGAATCAGCGTTACCAAAAGACCCATAATTACACCAAAACCTCCGGCAAGTCCTGCAAGTGCAAGATATATATACCTAAGAATCGTTCCGGAATCAGTCTGTGCCGGAACGGTAAAGCTTGCAATGGCTGTTGCAGACACGACAATTACCATAATAGGACTTATAAGCCCGGCCTCAACGGATGCCTGCCCTAGTACAATTGCTCCGACAATACCGATTGTTTGTCCTACCGATTTCGGCAATCGTACTCCTGCTTCTCTTAAAATGTCAAAGGTAAACATCATCAAAAAAGCTTCCAAAATTGCCGGAAAAGGTACCCTTTCACGTCCTTCCGCTATGGATATCAATAGCTGTGTAGGTATCATCTCCTGGTGGAAAACAGTCAATGCCACATAAATTGCAGGTCCTAAAATACTGATGATATAGGACAAAAACCTTACTATACGCATAATGCTCGCATGAAACGGCCTGGAATAATAGTCTTCACTGCTTTGAAAGCTTTCAATAAACAGCATGGGTACTATAAGAACAAAAGGTGTACCGTCAACCAAAATGGCAACTCGGCCTTCAAGTATTTTGGCTGCAACCTTGTCAGGTTTTTCGCTGTTTGAAACAGTAGGAAAAATAGAGTAGGAACTATCTTCAATAAACTGTTCAATATACCCTGATTCCAGAATAGCATCTATTTTTATTCTGTTCAGCCGTCTACTGACTTCTTCAATCAGTTTCGGATTTGCTACACTTTTTATATATACAATGTAAACATCCGTCTTTGATTTGTCACCGATAATCATTTTTTCTACACATAAATCGGGAACTTTAATTTTTCGTCGAATAAGAGCAATGCTTACATTTACGTTTTCATTGAAGCCTTCCCTGGGCCCGCGTACAACAACCTCTGTTGCCGGTTCGTCTATAGCACGGGATCTACGCTGCCCGGAATTGATAACCAAAGCCTCTTTTGATCTGTCTATCAATAGAATGGTTGACCCTGCCAATAAATTGTCAAGCAAATCATTTAGCAGTGTCACTTTCAGGCTATCCGTTATAGGGATCAAGTTCTTTCTTACGGAATCAATGCTTGCAAAGTCCATATCCGCATCCTTCTTGAGCATTAATGTGCCGTACATTAAAGGCTGCAGTATGTTTTTATCGATTTCTCCCTTATCTGCCATGCTATTGATAAAAATCACGGCACCTTTGAATCTTCTGTCATGCCCGAAGTTGAACTCGTGTATTGTCAAATCGCTGCTGTTATGCAAAATACTTTTAATGACTTCCAGATTCCTTTTTAAGTCAGGGAATATCCGTTCACTATTGTTCTTACCCGGTAAAGTATCCTGATGCATGCGTTTTTTAATATTTTTTAATAATGAACAGCGAATTTTCTTATAAATATATCTGAACATAAATAATCCTTCCCAAGTAGTTTTATTTATTTTTTGCATACATCAGCAATTTATTCATAAACTGAAAAATAAAGACTCTACATTGAACAATAAAAAAACCGGCGTCAACTGAAAAACAGAAGACGCCGGACTTTCTCTCTATCAATTTTAAAGAACTAAAGACGGTGCTGTGTAAACCCTTGCTTTCATTTCATTATCCAACATATACAAGCCTTTGGGATCACCTGCAAACAAGTCATATTTCTTGATGTTATCATCGGCATTCTTTTCTTCTTCGCCTTGTTCACTAATGAACCAATCAAGGAACTGCATTGTACGGAAATCTTTAATTTTCATTGCAGCTTCATATATATTGTTAATGGAAGCAGTTACATACTTTTCGTGTTCATAAGCTTTTACCAATGGATCTTTATAATTGTTGTATTTCTCATTGGGAGCGGCAATTTCCGTTAAGATCACCGATTCTCCATTATTCAACAAATATTGACGGAACAACATAGCGTGATCCCGTTCTTCCTGTGCCTGTACATAAAACCAATTTTCAAATCCGCTTAGATTTTGATCTGCATAATAATTTGCCATGTCCAAATATAAATATGCAGAATAGAATTCTTTATTAACCTGCTCATTCAATAATTTAACTATTTCCTGATTAAGCATTACATCTCATCCTTTCTTTATTTTAATTTATTTTGCCAATTCCAAAAAAATCTTTTTGTTTAGGTGCCCATATCCAATTATATAATTAGCATTTAAAGTACTGACAACTTTTTAATTAATCTTACCAAATACTCTATGAACCGTCAAATGCTTTTGCCGTATTTGTTCGTTTTTTACAGTAGTTCCGGTTTGGCAACAATTATCATCTTTTATATTATACCCTGTCTGCGATATTAAATTTATACGGTCATAGGTGTGGGAGAGTGTATTTTAGTTTGCTTTGGAGTTCTTTTCACCTTGCAAACAGCTTAATCAGTAATTCTAGTAACCGGCATTATTGTGTTCATACAAGGTAATCATGATATCCCTTGCAATCATTTCGTTTTCCATGCTTTTTAAATCCTTATACGCAATCATATTTGTGCCTTCAAAAACAAATATATACGGTGAGTATGTATATTCCCGGCTGCTGTCCTCTGCAGTTTCTATGCCATAAATCAAGACCTTTAAATCATGCCCGATATAATCGTATATATTAATCCCAAGCTTTTTGGCCTCTTGTTCTAAATTAAAATCATCTCCGTAATCGTTATTCTTGTAATCCGTCTTGTCTGTAACACGGATGTTCCAGCCCATGCCACTGTTTACTGCAATCTGCTTACCCTTCGGTATTACACCGCGAATTTTATCCATCATAATTGTATTATCGTCGACAACCCAAATTCCACCGTGATCTTTTTTAATTGGTCTATGAAAATGGATAACAGAATCTTCATTTTCGTCACTTGTATATGTTACCATGCTCTTATCATCGTCAGAATGGGTTATCTCAAAGGTACCCCCACTCTTTTTTAAGGTATTATAAACATAATCCTGTGCCACCTCCAACGGGTTAAGACGCCAAAGCTGCCGGCCGTTGTCAACCTCTTTTTGCATATCGGTATAGGACAGATCAATATTATATGGGATTAATTCATAAGAAATGTCGGAAATCTTAACCCATTTGCCGTCATCTCCCCCTACCAAATTAACCTCTGCCCATTCTCCTTGACGTTTAATTATACGAAATACATTTTTATGACCTTCTTGATATATATCCTTTTCATTGGTCGATTTGTAGATCTTCCCGTTTTTAACGATGCCGAAATTTGCATTGTCAAATAAATTTTTATCAAAGGAAACTGCTTTTTTAGAAATATATCCTTCTGTCGGAGGAATACTCATTACAGGAAGCTGAACATAATAGAAATCATCGTTTTCATCATAAATTACATACACAAGGTCATTCTTCATAAGTTCAACACCGACACCGTTTCCCTGGGGATCGGCAAGCAAATCGGTATCTTCTGTTACAATAGCAGTACCAGTGCCCGTTATATTTGCCGTTACACGCCGTATGCTCTTTTTTATTTTTTCATTATCTTCTGACATCTTCAGATAGTCATCCGCCAATTCTTTATTGCCGCCATCCCATATCGGATACTGAACATCGGTGGGCATACCGAAAACATAGGTATATCCGTCCCCCTGCAAAGCAATTGAGCGATTCCCAGGGTCTGTAATATCCTCATGGGTTAATTTATCACCTTTTAACATTTCTATGTAAAACAACAATCCTGTGCCTTCTCCGTATTCCTTGCGGATAGCCTTATGATAAACATATACTATATTAGCATTTCTTTCTTCAATTTCATATTTGTTTTCCCAGCTTCTCGGAAGCTCAAAACAGCAATCAAAGGTATTGCAAAAATATGTTATATTCTTGCCGGAATTAAAACCCACCAACATTCCGACTACACCGACAAAAATCAGCATCGAAACAAAAGCCAACGCCCCTGTCTTCTTCGCTTTAATATTTAAAATATTGTCAAATCTCTTTTTCGCCCTTTTCCCGTTTTCGGAAAAACTTGTGGAAAGAGCAGGCGGTTTTAAAATTTTATTCATTCGAAACACCTCCGTTTAAATAGGCAGAAAGCATATCTTTCCCGCTTTTTTGCATTGCTTTTAAAATAGTCAGAGAATATTCTTTTCTAAAATTCATGTCACTGTTTTTTACCACAACATCATCGCACGAATACTCCAGATCACGGTTTGCTGGCTTTACCATTAAATATACTAGGGGATTGAACCAATGAATGGAATTTGCCGCAATGAGCAAAAGCTTATACCAGATATCTCCCCTTCTTATGTGGGTAAGCTCATGTTTTAACACAACATAAAGCTCATTGTTTGAATAATCGTTGTCCGGTAATAAAATCATAGGCTTTAAAAATCCTATCATCATCGGGCTTGCTATCTTACTGCATTCTATAAGCTGCGGTTTGACTTTAAGCTTCATATCCTTCAGTACATCATCCAAAACCTCAATATTAACCTTCTTACAATAGGGCTTGATTTTTTTCTTGAAGATTATGTAGTTTATAATGTGATATAGGAAAAAACCGACAGCACCTGTTCCCCAAACAACAGCCAATAACTCCTGCAATGTAATGACCGGTGCGTAGTCGGCAGAAACAGGCGAAGTATTGGCTTTATGGGTATAGCTGTCATCCGTAACCATAATAGGTACTCCTTCTTGCCTGAAAACCACTGTTTGATTGGGAACTGATATGTTTACAGGGGCTTCAGGCAATTCAATCCTTACCGGAATAATTAATCTTATGGCTATAATCAGCCATATAAAATAACGCCATTTTGCACTGTAACGTTTGTTTAAAAGGGGCGAAACAATCAGCAGCAACAAGATAACTGCCGACATGGAAAGTGAAATAGCAAATATGTTTTTCAGCATTACTCCGCCTCCTCAATGAACTTTTTCAGTTCCTCCAAATCCTCTTTTGAAATGTTTTTGCCGTCATACAATGATGTAACAAGGCTTTTGAGTGAATTGTTATGTAGTTTCTGTAAAAATGACTTGCTTTCCTTCTGCAGGTATTCCTCTTTATTTACAAGGGGCTCGTAAACATTAAGCCTGCCCTCCTTGTGGTATTTTAGAAAACCACGGTCACACAAACGGGTAAGAAAATTAAGCACAGTGGTTTTCTGCCAAGTCTTATCAAGGTTGGCCATAATATAATCCGATGTTACCTTTTCCTCAGCATTCCAGACAACCATCATAATTTCAAGCTCGCTGTCGGGAAGTTTTTTTACGTCCGGCATTTTTATCTCTCCTTGTTTTACATTTGTCGAATCTATTTTAATTTTACAATTGTAAAATATCTTTGTCAAGATATTATGAATGAAAATTCACATATATTTTTATGTTTGACAATATGACCATGTGGTCGTATAATATAAGTAGGGATATGACCATGTGGTCACTTATCTTTGAAAGGAGGTTCTTATGCCGCAAGAAACCTTTTTTAACTTGCCGGAGGATAAAAGAAGCTTGATAATCTCATCTGCTGTGGACGAATTCTCTAAAGCCGGCTATAATACAGCAAGTATAAATCAAATATGCAAGAAATCAAACATTGCCAAAGGGAGCTTCTATCAATATTTCAAAGATAAGCTGGATTTGTACGTTTATATAATGACTATGGCCATCCAAGAAAAAGTCAACTTTTTCTCCACTGCTATAACAGAATCTCATGACTTAACTTTCATAGAACAGTTTCGATTGCTTTTTATCAAAGGTGTAGAATTTGCAAAAAAACGCCCTCAATATGCAGCTTTAGGCGAACAATTCTCCAAAGAAAATGATGAATCTGCTAAATCAGCAGTAATAAAGGAAGGAGACAAACAATCGGAAGCCCTGTTTATACAAATGATACAAAGTGCAAAAGCTAAAGGTGAAATAGACAGCAGGGTTGACTCATTAGCCTTAAGTATGTTACTGCAAGCCTTAAACAGTTCAGTTAATAAGTATATGCTTAACAAGTTCGGCAATGTCGGTTACGAATATAACGAAGGAAATATTAATAATTTTGTAGATTCCCTCTTACACATACTATATAACGGAATCCGGAATAAAAGTAATTAAAAATATAAGGAGGCTTGCCATGAAAAAGAAAATAGATTTTATATTCGGAATGTTATTTGCAGTTGCTACCATAGTATTTATCGTATTGTTTCTAACCAATGATGCGTTTTTTAATTGGGCATTTGAAAGACATCATAATGTATTAAGCTGGTATATAAGACCCTTGTTTATAATACCGATGGTTATATTTGCATTTAAGAAAAGCTTTACCGGTGTATTCGCTTCAATTTTTGCCCTGTTTACAAGTATGTTCTGGTTTTCCGTACCTGCCGCAAACGATCCTAAAGTTTTAGAGTTTTTAGCTTTTGAAATGGAATACCTCAAAGGTGCATGGACCGCTCCCAAAATACTTATGAGTTTGGCAGTACCCTTGTTTTTCTTTATGCTTCTTACAGCAGCATGGAAAAGAAACTGGAAATGGCTTTTAGGTGTTATCATAGGGGCAGCTGTATTAAAATTTGTTTGGAGTATTGCCTTTAGCGGTGAAGCAGGCATGTCTATTCTAAAACCTGCATTATTGGGTTTGATTGTCTGTATCGGTGGATTGGGTTATTATTTTAAGAAGCATAAGCGTTCGGATAAAAACTAATAGTATTATTTGTTTTCAAAGCCAATGATAGCACTGCTATTGCTAGCTATTTATATTTCCTCCAATGTTTGCTTACTACTTTTTCTATTACATACAACGGCAGATTAACAAGTCAATCTTCCTTTTTATAGTCGGCCATGGATGTTCGTATTGATATTTCCGGATTGTATTTATCCTTATATACCCGCAAGCTCTTGGCTTTAAGATTGACCTCTGCTTTGACTTCAATCGGAATGATCTGTTCTCCGGTATCGATAACAAAATCAACCTCACAAGAACCACGGTCATTAGTGTAGTAATAAACACCTAAATCATTTATTGTTTTCAACTGTTGGCATACATATTGCTCTGTCAGAGAGCCCTTGAACTCGGTAAACAAATCGTTCCCGTCAAGAAGTGTATGCTGGTGCAAATAGGTTTGTTTGAAAGAGGTAATCATCTGGTAGTCCTGCTTGTCCAGCAGTTCTGCGAAGCGTTCTTTCCTGGTTGCCATCAAAAATTCCTTGAAGGACAGCGGATAGAGCTTCATGAAATCCACTTTACCTACCGGAAACGATGTGCCTTGATGCAAAGCGATTCCGAGAAGTGAATTGGCACAGACAATGTGATATTGCGGTGCGTTCTCATAAAAATATTTCAGTGATGATAGTACTCTCTGCACCTCCTAAGATAATACGACTATAGTATAGCACACGATTTCACAAATTACAACGAATTTTGTGTCAATCAATACACTTTTTACAACGAATTTTTGATTAACGCTACACTTTTTACAACGTATATAGCAGATATAAATGTTAAACCGAATTAAACAGGCCCGTTACACGATTTTTCATTGTGTATCAGGCCTAATTTCTTTTATTCATCTTGTTCTCACTCGACTAAATTAAAAAAAATTACAAGTCAGCGGCAGATTGTTGCTTTAATTTATCTATGCCAAGCTGCTTATTATAGTCCTCATTTTCCGAAAGCACGGCACTGAAGAAGGTTTCATTCTCATTTAGTAAAAATATCCCACTAACCATCTGCATTTTTCAGTTTGCCTGTGATCCCCTTAATCTTTCTCACCATTCCAAACATATGAGGTGTATCGCCCGCCGCTCAATTTGATAATCTCGCCTTTTTTCAGCAGATCATTCAAAGCTCTTTGTACTGTAACCTGGCTGATGTCCGGGCATTTTTGCAATATTTCGGTTTTTGTGATTTTTCCAAGTGTGCCCTTGATGATTTCACGAACGCGGTCCGGTTTTGACAAACCACTCGTATTTAAGAGCTTTACACGCGAGGAAAACTCCCGGTAGGCATTTACTATAACACCGAGCATATATTTTACGAATGATGCATAATCGTTTGTCCCTGCATGCCAGTCGGCAGAACTATGCTGTAATGCCTCGTAATAGGTTTCTTTGGATTGTTCAATCAGTTTTTCAATACTGATATATTTGCCGACGATATATCCGGACCGATAGAGCAAAAGCAGCGTCAGCAAACGGCTTATGCGTCCGTTGCCATCGTTGAACGGATGAATACAAAGAAAATCCAGGATGAACATCGGAATAATTAAAAGGGGATCGACTTTTCCGGTGTCCAGAGCTTGCTCGTACGATTTACAAATTTGTGCGATAGCCTCCGGTGTCTCCCATGCTGAAATCGGCTGGAAACGGACGAATTTGTTGCCGGATTCATCTTCTTCGGCTATGACATTATCGGAACTTTTATATCTTCCTCCGAAAGAAAGACCGCTGAATTTATATAAACCACGATGCATTTGCAGAATGATCGATGGTCTCGGTGGGATATAATCATGGCTTTCGTGAATGGTGGCCAAAACGTCTCTGTAACCGGC
>DAOOJC010000024.1:0-10141 GCA_035384905.1 Acetivibrio sp.
GACCCCGGTATAGGCAAGTCAACCCTTTTGCTTCAGATATGTGACAAGGTGAAGGTCAGTTCCAAGGTCCTGTATATTTCCGGAGAGGAATCTATTAAGCAAATTAAAATTAGAGCCGATAGATTAAATGTAAGAAACCCGAATCTGTTAATGGTATCCGAAACCAATTTCAAGGTTATACAGGCTTTGTGCGAGAGTGAAAGACCCGACCTTATTATTGTCGATTCAATTCAGACCATGTTTAACGATGAATTATCCGCTGCTCCGGGAAGTGTGAGCCAGGTAAGAGAAATTACTGCAGGCCTTATGAGAATTGCCAAGACCATGAATATTGCGGTAGTTATCGTAGGTCATGTTACAAAAGAGGGAGCCATTGCGGGACCGAGAGTATTGGAACACATGGTGGATACGGTGTTGTATTTTGAGGGAGAAAGGCATTTGAGCTATCGGGTTTTGCGGGCGGTAAAAAACCGCTTTGGTTCTACAAACGAAATAGGCATATTCGAAATGAGGGATATAGGTCTTGTGGAAATAGACAATCCTTCTTCGATGATGTTATCGGAAAGAACCGAAAGTGTACCCGGGTCTGTTGTGGTTTCAAGTCTTGAGGGAACAAGACCCATGCTTATTGAGATACAGGCACTGGTATGTCCCACCGGCTTTGGGATGCCAAGAAGAATGGCAACGGGTATAGATTATAACAGAATTACAATGCTGATGGCTGTTCTTGAAAAAAGGATTGGCATGCAGCTCCATAGCTTTGATGCCTATGTGAATGTGGTGGGTGGAATAAGAATTGACGAACCTGCATGCGATCTGGGAGTAGTTGCGGCAATTGCCTCGAGCTTTCGAAATGTGCCGGTTGATTTAAACACAGTTGTAATTGGAGAAGTAGGACTGACAGGAGAGGTGAGGGCTGTAAGCCAGATAGACAAAAGAGCAATGGAAGCCATGAGAATTGGGTTTAAGAATTGCATAGTGCCTGCCGGAAACAAAAAAATGATTGAGCAGATGAAGGACCTGAAGAATATAAGCGTAAAATACGTAGAAAATGTGCATGAAGCATTGAGCATTCTTTTATAATAAACCATTGGAGGGCTTATGATAGGCATTGATAAATCAAAGGACGATGAGGTGCTTGGTGTATTGAGAATGCTGGCACCCGGGACGCCGCTTCGGGAAGGGCTTGAAAACATTTTGAAGGCACGGACGGGAGCACTTATTGTTATTGGAGACTCCGAGAAGGTTTTAAAGTTAGTGGACGGAGGCTTTTATATCAATAAGGATTATTCACCTGCCTATATTTATGAGCTGGCAAAAATGGATGGAGCCATAATTGTCAGCAAGGATCTGAAGAAAATATTGTATTCCAATGCATTGCTTATTCCCGATTCTTCAATCCCTACGAGTGAGACCGGAACAAGGCATAAAACCGCTGATAGAGTGGCAAAGCAGACGGGTGAAGTGGTTATAGGTATTTCCCAGAGAAGAAATATTATAACCATTTATATGGAGTCGGGTAAATATATTTTAAGGGAGACTCCCGTTATTCTTGCAGAAGCCAATCAGGCATTGCAAACCTTGGAAAAATACAGGGCAGTTTTGAACGATGCAATAAACAATCTCAGTGTATTGGAGATTGAAGATATTGTTACATTGGACGATGTGGCATTTGTTCTGCAGAGGACTGAAATGGTAATAAGCGTTGCCGCAGAAATTGAGAGATATATATGTGAATTGGGCAGTGAGGGAAGACTTTTGAGTATGCAACTCGATGAGCTTCTGTCAAATGTTGAGGATGATGAGCTGTTAGTAATTGAAGATTATATGCAGGATACGGTTGAAACTCCTGAAAGAATACTCGAGAGAATAAGGCAGATGTCCTACGATGACCTTATGAATCTTGAAAATATATGCCGGATTCTCGGATACAAGGGCGGGAACAATGTTTTTGACATCACGGTACATCCGAAAGGATACAGGTTGCTTAGCATGGTACCAAGACTCCCGATTAGTATTGTGAAAAACATCACTGAAACGTTTTCGAACTTTCAGGGAATTCTAAATGCTTCGATTGAAGAGCTCGATGATGTTGACGGGGTAGGAGAGGTACGGGCAAGACTAATCAAGGAAGGTCTCAGAAGAATTCAGGATCAGATTTTTCTAGATACGCGAAGATTATAATGAGTATTAAAAAAGAGTCGGCACAACATATTGCAGCGACTCTTTATAATTTCAGAACTTTTTTTGCTAAAGCCGGACAAGCTCATCGGTAATAATTCAATAAACGACCGGTAAATCGGGTTAACTTTATCTCAAGTTATATTTACCAAGCATTTTAATCCTATCAAGTTCCTTAAGTATAATGTCATACAGGTTAAGATCCAGAGTATTGCATATTGAAGCAAGATAAAACATATTCCTTCCGATATCCTTTTCAATCAGATCCCTGCAGTTTTCACAGAGACTCCCCTCAAGGTGGGTTTCCATCAGCATGCGAATCTCATCAAAATCTGCTCCGTCAGGGTAAATCTGCTTTGTAGCATTGATTTTAACGCATCCGCACTGGGTCACAGCCTTTACTATTTCGCGGTTAACCCTGCCGTTTGAATCTTGAAACTTTGTAATCAGATCCAGAATACTCTTATTCCTTACCAGAAGTTCTCCAACAGTATATTGGAATTGATCTACCATAATGTCCTTCAATATGCTCACTCCTTAGGTGTATTGATAAAACTAACAGAATTTCAATAGGTAAAAGCAAAACAAAGAAGATTAAGGAACCAACTTGATAGCTTTATACTAATTATAATTCTTTGTGCAACTCTTTGTCAATTAAAAATGGGCTGGATAAACTTAGCAATTGATGGGGCGTACAAAGCACCGGACTAAGGAATCTAAAAAATTATGAGCATCGGAAGGCTTGCATTTTATAGGAATCGAAAAATGAAATGACACACGATTATACGGAAGCAAGAAGTAATTATTGGGCAAAAATAAGAGTAAACAAAAGATAAATCTAAATTTTAATAAAATATACTTGACACGCCAATTAACCTGTATTACAATGTTTAAGTGTCGAAATTTTGGTTCACTGTATTTGGACTAAAGTATTTGTTTCTATAAATTAAACTGTATTTCGAATAAGGAGGTTGAAGATTCCATGAAGACTTTTATGGCGAAAGCCAATGAAGTTGAAAGAAAGTGGTATGTGGTTGATGCGGAAGGTAAACCGTTAGGAAGGCTGGCTAGCGAAGTAGCCAAAATTTTAAGAGGGAAAAATAAACCCAATTTTACTCCCCATGTTGATACAGGCGATTTTGTAATCGTATTGAATGCTGAAAAGGCTGTTCTGACAGGTAAGAAAATGGACCAGAAGCTTTACAGACGCCATTCAGGGTATCCCGGAGGATTAAAAGAAATAAAGTACAGAGCCTTTATGAGCGATAAGCCGGAAAAGGCTATAGAAATTGCCGTTAAGGGTATGCTTCCGAAGAACAGTCTCGGAAGAGCAATAGGTAAGAAGCTTAAGGTTTATAGAGGAACCGAGCATCCACATGAAGCACAAAAACCAGAAACGCTGGAAATTAATATTTAATGGGAAGGGAGGAATAGGTTTTTATGGCAAAGGTACAGTATTACGGAACCGGAAGAAGAAAGAAGTCAGTTGCGAGAGTTAGACTTGTTCCAGGTAATGGGAAGATTACTATAAATGATAGGGAATTAGATGAATATTTTGGCCTTGAGACTTTAAAGGTTATAGTTAAACAGCCGTTGATGCTGACGGACACAGTAAGCAAGTTTGATGTGCTTTGCAAGGTGATCGGAGGCGGTTTTACAGGCCAGGCAGGTGCTATAAGACATGGTATTGCAAGGGCACTTTTAATGGCTGACGAAGAATTAAGGCCCGCATTGAAAAAAGCAGGATTCCTCACAAGGGATTCAAGAATGAAGGAAAGAAAGAAGTACGGACTCAAAAAAGCAAGAAGGGCACCACAGTTCTCCAAGAGGTAATATGTTGTCTTTTTATGCTTCGAGCATGATTAAATTTACAAAGAATGTTTACGAGTTTACTAAACCGTCAGGGGTTAATTGCCTTTGGCGGTTTTTTGTTTTTAAAGTGAAGCTTTTGTGAAAGGTAATATATAATTCTTGACTTTCACATAATAATGATATAATACTATGTGTCCTTTTTATATAGCAGGTGTGGATTTATGTGTGATTAGCAATTCTTAAAATTATGGATGATAAATAATAAATAGAGGTGTATTATGACTGCACACAAGATTTATAAAATGAGTTTTTCAAAAGTTTATCCCCTTTATGTTTCGAAAGCGGAGAAAAAAGGGCGTACTAAATCAGAAGTTGACGAAATTATTTGTTGGTTGACAGGATATTATCAGGAGGAGTTAGAAGCACAGTTAGAAAAAGAGACGGACTTTGAGACATTCTTTAAAGAAGCTCCCCAATTAAATCCTTTACGGGTTTTGATTAAAGGTGTAATCTGTGGTGTTCGAGTTGAGGATATTGAAGACCCAATGATGCAAAACATTCGTTATTTGGATAAATTAGTAGATGAGTTAGCAAAGGGAAAAGCCATGGACAAGATTTTACGAAAAGAATAGTATAAATAGAGTAAAAAATGATTCATACGTTTGTTGTTGATAAAGATGCAAATAAAGAATTATTGCCAATTGTATAATTTGAAGATAGAACTCATCCAAATTTGAACTACAGGAATAGATATTTAAAAGGTATATATGGCGGAATACCGATTACCAGAGATATTAATTTTGATGAACTGCTGGAAATAATGGAATGGGAGGGTGATCCGGAAATTGTGGCGGCTTATGCTGAATTACAGGATTAAATACATTTGGGAAAAAAAGAATGATGTTTATATAATGTGGATATAAACATCATTGACATTTTTACGATGAAAAGATACTATATCATTGGGATTTTATATTAGTAGTTTATTTTAGAGAAACTATGAGGAGGTTTTTTTATGAGTTCAAAAAGGTTTTTTAGTGTTTTTATGGTATGTTTGTTGGTAGCAATGCTTGTCGGTGCAATCATTCCAGGTAATGTATTGGCCGAAACTTCAGGAAAGACAGTTGTACTGCAGGTGGATAATACTGCTGCTGTGGTTAACGGTGAAAATGTAACATTGGATGTTGCTCCGTATATTGACCCGTCCAGTGGCAGAACGTTGGTACCCTTGAGATTTGTATCGGAATCTTTGGGGTATACGGTTTTTTGGGATGCTGAAGAGAAAGCCGTTCGTGTTTACAATAAAATTGATATGTTAACATTGGATGAATTAGGAGATTCATTGGAAGATTCATTGGAATTTTTCAGATCAATAAGTACATATAAATATGTTAAATTGACAATAGGCAGTAATATTGCCGAAACATGTGATGAATATCTTATTGGCGAATATAATTTCATGAAAGATGTAACTATAGATCAAGCAGCAATTATTAAAGACGGAAGAACAATGGTTCCTGTAAGGTTTATTTCGGAACAGATGGGTTTAGACGTTGGATGGGATGGCAGTACCAGAAAGATAACGATTACATCCCAAGGTGAAGGATATGTTCCTGAGCTTATTGAGGCTGCACTTAATGAAAATGCAGGACCTTATAGCGGATCGGATTTCGATTTTGAACAAGATCCTGCACATATAAAATCCCAGCAGCCCGAGAATTATTTGATGAAAATCGGCACTGACGGCCTTGTATATTACATAGACTTAGCCGTTAAATCATCGGGAACCGATGAATTTGTATTAAGCGGAGAAGTTACAGGGATGAGGGGCAACACAGCATGCTTTGGTTATGCACTGAGTGGTTATGATGGTTATTGGAGCGACGGAATTATTAAGGTTACAGATGAAGGCTTTGTTGTAAACTACACAAATGAAAATGGAGAAAAGTGTTCTATTACTTTCCCCAAAAAGTAATTTGAGAAATTAATTAAGGTCTTGGCGGTTTTTTAGCTGCCAGGGCCTTTTTGTATGTAATCTCTTATCAATGCCAGGGTCGATACTTTTTCAGCAGAAATATAGATGAATTTAGCATTTCTGTTTTGAATAAGTGTAATTAATAATATATTAATAAATTAGAATATAAAAATAATATAGACAATACATGGCTGTAATGCTAATATAATTATAGAGTTTACGTAATTAGTAAACGTTGCATATAAAATGACATATAAGTGCACAAGACAGTTGAGGGCAGTTGTTGGTGTTCGCAGTTCGTATGTTTCATATTAAAATCGTATTATCCCTTGTCCTTTCATAGTTCTTACTGCCTCGCAGGTATTAGATGCAGTAATTTTTTTCTGCGGATTTATCCTAAAATGCATTAACAGGAGGTATACAAAATGGAAATAATTTTGTGTGTCTTGTTTTTTATTGTTATTGCGGACGTTACGTTGTTTTTTTGTTCTGGAAAAATGAAAATCTATTGACTGCTAAAACACGGCTTACATATGCGAGTTGTATTATAACGGCAATTTTGGCTCTCATATACAGCCTTTTTTTCGGTCAAGGCGACGGTTTGCCTGAATACGTCAGAACGTTGGGAATTCTATCGGTTATATCCACAGTTGTTTTAAGACAAAACGAAGAGTTTAGAGGGTAATGGACTTAGAATAAAAAGAACTAAAAATGCGAATTTTTTATTAGGAGTTTTTCAGATAAATATAGTATAATTATATCATTACGGACTTTGTTTTATTGGTGTGACGTTCCCACGAAACAAAAACACTACTATAAACATTATTACAAGGATGAATTATACGACAGTGAGGCAGGTAATACAATCTATGAAGAATCCAAATAACAATTCCGACAAAGGTTTCTACATTAAACTGTTTGCAATAGGCTTACCGATAGCGTTTGAGAATTTTATGCTTTCAATGGTCAGTGCATCCGATGCAATTATGCTGGGGGCTATTGAACAAAGTGCTCTTTCGGCGGTATCCCTTGCGGGACAGGTTCAGTTTGTTCAAATTCTGTTTATTTTTGCGATCATTATCGGTACAAGCATGTTTGCCGCTCAATATTGGGGTAAAGGCGAAAAGGCAACGGTTGAAATGATATTTGCATTCGTTTTAAAGCTTTCCGTTGGGATTTCCATCATATTTTGGATAGCAACGGCATTGTTCCCCACATATATAATGCGTATTTTTACATCTGAATATGACTTGATACAAAAAGGAGCCGAATATCTACGGGTAGTTGGTCTTTCATATCTGTTTGTCGGTATATCCGAGATGTATCTGTGTATAATGAAAAATTGCGGGAAAGCATTCATAAGCATGGTCATCAGTTCGGTTTCGGTTGTAATGAATATAGTACTGAATGCAATACTTATTTTCGGGTATTTTGGTGCTCCGAAAATGGGAATAGCCGGTGCAGCTCTGGCCACGGTTATTTCAAAAGGTTTTGAGACCGCATGGCTTGTATTTTTATCATTCAGAAAGGATGGCATAAGGCTTAAAACAAAGTACCTTGTCAGAACGAACAAGCAGCTTCAAAAGGATTTCTGGAAACACACCCTGCCTGTTTTCGGCAATCAAATGGTGTGGGGAATTGGCTTTACCATGTACTCTGTAATAATGGGGCATTTGGGAAACGATGCCGTTGCAGCGAATTCTATTGCAAACATAGCGAAGAACCTTATTTCCAGCTTTTGTTTGGGACTTGGCAACGGAGGATCAATTATTGTTGGAAATGTATTGGGTAGCGGGAACCTTGAAGAAGCTAAACGTTATAGGGGAAAAGTTATCAAAATGGCAATTGTCAGCGGTATAATCACAGGTGGCGTATTGCTTGGACTTATTCCTGCAATCCTGCATTTTACAAATTTGAGCGAGCAAGCAACAGAGTATTTGAAATGGATGCTTGTGATGTGTTCATATTATCTTGTGGGCAAGTCAATTAATGCAACTACAATTCCGGGAATTTTCTGTGCCGGAGGCGATTCGAAATTCGGATTTATTTGCGATGCTATAACCATGTGGGCGGTAACTGTACCCTTGGGATTTTTTACGGCCTTTGTTTTGAGGCTGCCTGTGCTTGCAGTCTATTTTGTGCTTACCCTTGATGAAATTGTGAAACTGCCTGCTGTTTATAAGCATTATAAAAAGTACGGCTGGGTCAGGGACCTGACAAGAAACCTGGAACAAGAGGCATTAGTATCATAAGCAATATCCGGAACTTAAGTTTTTTGAATATTTTATTTATGCCTTAGTGCGGTTTTTACCGATAGGAGATTGTGACCCTTAATTTTCCGATTGAATCCAGTTAAATCAAAATGATAGAATAATATTTATATAATATTACCGACTCAGTAACAATTGTAGAAGAATCTTAATACCAAGGATAAACGGAGGGGTCTCATGAAAAGAAAACTGGTTGTTACGGTGATTTCTTTAGTTCTCGTATTATGTTCAGTTCAAGTATATGCAGTAACGGTTCTGAATACCAATCTAATCAATCTTATTAGAAATGCATTCAATACAATCGAAGACGAGTATGAAACAGTGGTTGAAGCTGATGTGGATAATCTCAGTGATAAGTATAAAACTGAGACAGAAAAGTATGTAAATGAGATGGCCCAGGATGTATTTGATGAAATTGAGGTGCACAGGAATAACGAGGTTTCTCGAATAGATCAGGAATTGAATAATTATCTGGATACCTTAAAGAGTGAATTGAACAGTGTCACTGACCAACAGGTTTCGGAGGTAAAAGATTCAATAACGGAGAAAATAGACAGTACTGTAGAAAAACTGAAGAAAGATATCGAAAAGGATTTAGAAAAACAGTTAAAGGATTTCCTGAAAGACATAAGAAAAAATGATAATTAGATTTTTGAGTCGGTAAAGGTTATTGAGTTGCGAATTTTGAAGGGAAAGTACATGGTGCCCGTTTCTACGTTTCTATATGAGGGCTAAAGTTGGGGATGATTATACCTGCTTTGCCCTATTCTTGTTTTATCCATTATATCATCATTTAATTTCTTCTGTGATATCACCATTAAAAGTGATAGAATAATATCAAACTTGATGAAATTGATTTAAAGATGAGGTTTATAAAGATAAGAGGATAAGCCTGTTGGAACTATACGAAAGATAAGACTTCCATAGAGGCCCAATATTGGCAAGCAAATGAAAGTGAGGCTCTATACATATGATAAAGCTAAAAAAATTAATGAGATTAGTATTGATATTGGCTCTTGTAACAATATTGTCCGCTACATCCTTTGCGAAGGAAGATTCAGTTAAACTCTTTAGTGATGTACCTGAAAACCATTGGTCATATAAAGCCATACACGACCTTCGTTCACTGGGAATTACCGACGGCATCGGAAACAATCGGTTTGGTATGGGACAAACAATTAAAAGAAGCGAATTTGTAACTTTTCTGACAAAACTCATGAATTGGGAATTGATTAAGCCGGAAAAAGGCAGTTTTGTTGATAATCAGGACCCTGCCAAGTGGTATTATGCACCTGTTGAGACGGCTTTAAAGCATGGCACGATATTAAAGGATACTGAAAGGTTTCGGCCGGATGATCCGATTAACAGAGAAGAAATGGCAATTATGATTGTTCGTACTTTGGGATATAACAGTCTTGCCGGTCAGATAAATAACAGTAAAAGTTCTTTTGATGATGTTACGGAAAATACGGGATACATAGCTATTGCCAGAGACTTTGGAATTATTAGCGGAGTGGGCAACAATCTTTTCAAACCCTATGATACTGCAAAAAGGGAAGAAGCTGCGGTAATGATGATGAAAATGTATGAAAAACTGAACATCAAAATTAAGGAGCTGCATGCCTTTTATGCAATACATTCGGCCCATCAGATGGATAAAATCTCAAGCCTTGATTCTGTGAGCTTCGGTTGGAGCCGTCTTGAATATGATGTTCAATCAAAACAGGTCTTTTTAAATACCACAGGAAGAAATAATAATCAATTCTCATTCCCTGAGGGATTTACAGGGCCTTTAAATAAAGCTAAAGAATATAAGACTTCGACACAGCTTATGGTATTTGCAAGCAATAATACGGTTTTTAGCACAGAAACTAAGTCTAATATTCCGTTGGTAGAATACATA